>JAJWOJ010000157.1 GCA_021635425.1 Clostridiales bacterium
AACTCGGCAATACTCGATTATCGCTATTTGAATTACGACGTAAACGAGGTCGCCGCGGCATACGAAGAGGTTTGCGATACGCTTGCGAAAGCGCAGACCGCGCTCGACGCGGTAAACATGAATCAAACTTTAGAAGTCGACCTATAAGTCGATTATCAAGGGTTTTCCGTCCGACAAAACATAACAGATTCAGGTTAATAAGATCGGTTAAGGTTCAAGGTTTGGGTTTTCCGTTATTATTTCGGTTATCCGTTATCGGTCAATGTTTAACGTTTCTGGTTTTTTGGAGTACAAAACAATTTTGTCGTTTTGTCGGTAAAAACTTAAAAGGAATTTATTTTTTGCTTTTGCGAAAGTAATTTCTTTCGGCGGGTGAAGTTCGGTTTCAACCCGCTATTTTTTTTGCTAAAAAGTTTGCGTGTACCAAAACAGTCGCATTGATTGCAGTATAATTATAGGCGTAGACAGACGGAGAATTCAGGTTATCTTTGAGACTAAAATTATAACAACTACCACAAAACAACAATATAAATTATCACAAAAATCAGTCAGCGTCAGTATATCTATATTGCGAACTCGCTGTTTTTTGCATTTTTAATTTCGATATGCTTGACAAATCAAATCAAATCAAATATAATCAAATCATAAACAATAAATGATTAGATAAGGTGATGTTATGAAGGAAACGAATCTGATTGAGTTTAAGGCGACGTTTGTCGGCGATTTAAATAAAGAGGTTATCGCATTTGCAAATACAAACGGCGGTGAAATCTTTATCGGGATAAGTGACGACGGAAAACCTGTCGGGCTAAGCAATATGAATAACGTTGAATTGCAATGCGTTAATCATATTACAAATACCATTAAACCCGACGTCAGCATGTTCGTTAAATACGAAAAGATTGTAATCGACGGGAAAGAGGTTTTAAAAATTACCGTAAACAAGGGTAGTATGTCGCCGTATTATATCGCCGGAAAGGGAATCAGACCCGAAGGCGTTTATGTGAGAATGGGTACGGCGTCGGTTCCCGCAACCGAAACGGCTATTATCAAAATGATTAAAGAAACGTCTGGCGAAACCTATGAAGAAACTCGGTCTCTCAACCAAAATCTGACGTTTATTCAGCTGGAGCAGGAGTTTTTTAACGCGGGCATTTCATTCGGAGAATCGCAGAAGAAGTCTTTGGGAATTATCGGCAGAGACGGTTGTTATACAAACCTCGGTCTGTTGCTCTCGGATCAGTGCGAACATAAAATCAAGTTTGCCGTTTATGAAGGAACACAGAAACAGGTATTTAAGGACAGACACGAATTTTCGGGGTCTCTTTTCCGTCAGTTTGAAGATTTAATCAGAGTTATAGACAGTTATAACCGTTTAAGCAGTCCCAAACTTGACGGAATGAAGAGGGTTGACAATAGAGATTATCCTACGCAGGCAATCAGAGAGGCTGTTTTAAACGCTATAATTCATCGCGAATACGGCTTGGGAGGTTATACTCTCGTCAGTATGTTTGACGACAGAATGGAGATAGTTTCTCTCGGAGGGCTGGTTCGAGGCGTTGAAATGAGCGATATTATGATGGGCGTATCATATCTTCGCAACAAACGCCTTGCCGAAATTTTTTACCGTTTGAAACTAATTGAAGCGTCTGGTACGGGAATAGATAAAATTAAAGAATGTTATAGTAAGCAGTTAAAACAACCTGTCTTTGAAAGTTCTCCGAATGCGTTTAAAGTGATTTTACCGAAAATGGGATCGGAAGAAAAGATAAAAGACGGGCGTGAAGAAGAAGTGATCGCTTTAATAAATAAAAAAGGAGAAATTGTTCGAACCGACGTCGAGAATTTGTTGAATATATCGTCTGCGACCGCCACAAGGCTTTTGACTAAAATGGTGGAAATGGGACAAATAAAACGTTCGGGTTCAGCCCGTAGTATTAAATATTTTTTGTAAAAACGTAAAATTTCAGTCGTTGAAAGTTGGGACTGATTTGGGACTAAATTTTACGGTTAGAAAATACACTACATATTGTTATTTTTAAAGTTATTGATGACAATATATAGTGGATGTGTATAACACCGAGGGACTTAAAATCCCTCGATAGAAATACCGTATCGGTGACGCGATTGCGGACTGTTATTTTTAGAAAAAAACGAGTTTGCATGTCCGAACAATCGCTATTCCGTCGCTTCGCTCCTTACAAATCTCTCCACCCCGGCCATTTAGCGGTTTTAAGTGTTAAAAGCACTTAAAACCGTTTTTTTTTGTGCTTTAAAACTGCTATAAAAGTGACTTAAAATTGTCAAATAACAAGTTAAATCACAAAAAGTGGGGAATAAAATGGGGAATTTAAACCTACAAAATGTAAGTAAATTTCTGCATTTTTTCGAGTTGCCTGCCGTCATATTGCTCTAAGTGAGTGTAAACGACGGAAGTTATGGAACTGTCGGCGGCATGTCCTGCCCAGAGCGAGACAATCTCACGCTGAATGCCGCATTCCTGACATCGCGTTATAAACGTATGCCGCATGTCGTGCAAGTGGTGATCGGGGTAGAGTTCTTTGAATCGTTTCGTCAAAACACCGCCCGACAACTCGACTATCGCTTCTGCGTCGATAAGCGGCAGGAATTGCTTTAACATAGGATTTATCGGGATTTTTCTCACCTTTTCACTTTTGCTTTTGCCTTGTTTCGCCGTGGAGACGGTAACTCGGTCGTCGGAGACCTTCGCCGAGGCGAGTTCCGAACGCCTTAGTCCTGTGTACATCATAAACACGAACGCCTGAGTGTAAACGGTGGGGGACTTTTTAAAGTCCTCGATAAGTTTTTTCTCTTCCGCTCTGATGAGCGGTACGCCGTGCTTCTGTTCATAATAAGCCACTTTGACTTTTTTTATGGGCGAACGTGAAATAAGTTCGTCTGTTTCGGCGTATTCGAAAAGCGATGAAAGGATCTGACTCACTTTTTGCGCCGTTCTGAAGCGTTCCGTTTCGGTGAAGCCGTTTATAAACTCTTGCAGTTCGAAGGCTTTTATCGTCGTTATGTCGCGGTCGCGTCTGTCTCGATAAGCAATAAATAGCTTAAAAAGATAAAAAAATGCTTTAAACGCCTTGTTTTCTGTTGTATAATTTTTCAGATGAATACAGATTTTGCACTGCCATACGCTGAAATTCGCTCAGACGAAGAATATTTTATCAACGAAAACGATTACGTGACCTTTTTCGCCGATATTATCGCGGAAAAGGACGTTTCCGTTATGGTTTTTACGCGCGGCGCGGAAGCGATTTGTTATAACTGCCGCGGGAAAAATTATCTCGGCGAAGATTTCGAAAAATACGTAAAGCTTGAAAAAGGTAAGCCGAAAAGATTTTGGTTTACGGCGAAAAAAGCGGGCGGGTGCGTTATTTCGCTGATTGATGAAAACGGGGAGAAGCTCGCCGAAAAAACCGTGACGATAAGCTCTTCGGGGAAAGCCGTAAGCGATCCGTTTGCCGATCCGAAAAATCTCAACAGACTTATCTGGCTTAATTCGGACAAGGGGACAGATCATAAAGTCACGAAACCGTTCGATAAAATTTCCGTTTGCGGCGACGAAATTTCGGTTACGGGCAGAAAAATCGTTTTGAAAAACGGTTTTCCCGCAAGAATCGGAAGCTGTTTTACCGAAAGCGTTAAAATTTTCGACAATTTCACGGATATTCTTGCAAGACCTATGGAATTTAAGGTCGGAGAGGAAAAATTTGAGTTCGGAAAAGAAGAAGAGACTGTTTTTGAGGATTGCGTAATCAAAAAAATCGAGGGTAAAAGCGGCAATTTCAGGATTTTGACGGCGACAAAAGTCGAGTTCGACGGATTTATCGAAATTAAAAATACTTTGGAATGCTTAAAGGATATTGAAATTCCGGATATCTCGCTGACGATGCCTTTTAACGCCGGAAAGACTAAATACTTCACGGGTCTCGGTAAAAAGGGCGGATATTTCGACGGCAAGCTCGAATGGAAGTGGGACGAAAACAAAAATCAGGACGGTTTCTGGTGCGGAAATACGGACGGCGGACTTAAAGTTAAGCTTAAAGGCGAAAATTATCGCAAGCCGTTCGTAAATATTTATTATAATCGCAGAAAGCTCTACAAACCCGAAAGTTGGGATAACGGCGGAAAAGGCGGAATAAGGTTCGAAAACGGCGCGTTTATCGCGTATTCAGGGAAAAGAAGTGTTAAAAATAGCGAAAAACTCGAGTTTGACGTTGAATTTCTCGTTACGCCGCTTAAAGAAATAAACCTTGAAAAACAGTTCGGAACGCGTATTTTCCACAAAATGTACGACAGCGACAAATGGCTTTCGGCGGCGGAAGGCGGCGGAGCGAACGTTATAAACGTTCACCACGGCAACGACCTCAATCCTTACATAAATTATCCTTTCGCCGAGCTTGACGAACTGAAAAAATTTACGGAAAAAGCTCACGAAAAGGGTATCAAGGTCAAGCCTTATTACACGATAAGGGAACTGAGCGTTTATTCGCCCGAATTTGAAGCTTTCCGAGATATGGACGGAGAGATAATCGCCGAAAACGAGCATAACGCCGAAACGAATTTCTGGCAGAAAGAAGCGGCGGAATGGGTGGAAAAGAATATTGGAAAGGACGTTATCTGCGCCTGGCGGCAACCGCTTAAAGGCGTGAAGTATAAAGACGAATACGACGCGTCTGTTTTAACGGAAGGGCAGTCGCGGCTGTGCGATTTTTATGTCGAAGGTCTCGATTATCTCGTAAAAAAAGCCGATATCGACGGAATTTATATCGACGATACGGCGTACGACAGAAACACTATGAAGCGGGTCAGAAAAGTTCTCGACGAAAAAGAAAACGCGCTTATAGATTTTCACCAGTGGAATCACGTTCTCGCTGCGGAGGGAAACACCGCCGCAATGTATATGGAACTCTATCCTTACGTTGACAGATGCTGGATAGGCGAGGGGTTCGATTATGAAGAATCGCCCGACTACTGGCTTACGGAAGTGAGCGGAATTCCTTACGGAGTTATGAGCGAGATGATGGATGCGGGCAACAAATACCGCGGGTTGCTTTTCGGAATGACGAGCAGGCTCGGTTGGGAAACAAACCCCGAAAGTCCTTCCGAAATATGGAAAATTTTCGATAAATTCGATTTGCAAAACGCTGAAATTATAGGCTGGTGGGATAGGGAAAACCCTGTTTCAACGGGTTTGAACGACGTTCTTGCGAGCGTGTATATCGTCGGAGACGAAACGTATATCGCCGTCGCGAATTTTTCAAAAGAGGACAAAACGGCGGAAATTCGGGTTGAAGGATACGAAAATGCGAAGTTATACGCCCCGAAGATAAAAGATTTTCAGAGAGAAGAAAGCTTTGAAGGAAAAATCGAACTCGGCGGCGGCAAAGGAAAGTTTTTACGGTTGATAAAAAATGACGGCAGGTAATTATGTGGATTAAATTGAGCAAAGAAGCGGAAAACGGTGGTCTTCCGTCGTTTATAAGA
>JAJWOJ010000158.1 GCA_021635425.1 Clostridiales bacterium
GTACTCCGATTATATAATGACGATGGGCGTTTATCCGTTCACGCAGAATCCGTCGGCAGGTAAAATCGCCGCAAATAAAGATAAAATAGCAATGTCTCTTCCGACGGGTCTCGATGACGACGAAGGGTCTTCCATAACGAAAATCCGCAGCATATCGGCGGGGCTTTTAAGAAACGTCGGCACGGCGACGGTGACTATTGTCGAAGACTCGACGGGCAGAGAAGTTTTCAGTCAGGTTATACGCAATCAGCGCAAGTCGATGCACGGCGGCAGTACCATTTACGGCTCGTCGATGGATATAGATTTCAGCGCGCTCGAAAAGAACCTTAAAAACAATACGAAATATACCGTCACGGTAAAAACGTATATCGATTACGGGGACAACGCCGAACAGAAGAACGCAAGAAACACTTTCGAGTTCCCGCTTTATATCGACTTCCAGGCTCCTACCGTAACGGACGTTACGTTCAGAACCGAATACGATAAAACGACGAAAAAGACCAAGCTTTTTGCGGATTTCGATATTTACGATAACCATTATGCAATGGCTGTTCAGGTCGGACAGATTGTTGCCGCGGAACCCGGTTCGAGATATACTTACGCGATGAACAGTTTCAGTAAGTATCTCACCCCCGTGTACTCGTCTTATAATTCGACCTCGAAAGTGTCGATAGAAATTACGGACTACGTGGAAGACATTAAAAAATCTATGGGTCCGAAGTTCGACGAAGAGGGCAATTATACGGTTGAGACCAACAACGACAGTTTCGTCGTTACATGTTACGATTACGCGTTTAACTCCGCGTCGTATCAGATAAGGCTTCCCGATGAGATTCTCGCAATGAATTTCTCCGAAGAAGAAATCAGCCTCGATCTCAACGAGACGCTCAGAGTTTCCGAAATACTCTCGGTTTATCCGAGCGAAAGCTGGATTGAAACGCTCGATTTCGAAATCGGCGACAACGATATCGCTTCTATCGTAAACGGAACGATAATCGCAAAGAAAAAAGGAACGACAACGCTTACCGCAAAGGGGAAAAATTCCGACGGTAAAACCGTTCAGGCGCAATGCACGATCATCGTAACGGGCGAAGACAAGGGATATTCGATACCCACCGTCAACAAGTTTACCGTTACGGGATACGAAACGCTCAAAGCGTATTATAACGTTTCGAGCGACGAGCGCGAAATAGGCGAAACGGGCAATAAACGCGCGTTCGGCAACGAAAAAACGCTCTCGATGTTCCCGTCGGAGTCGGTCAAACTCGAATACACTCTCGATTCTTATTTCGAGGGCAGAACTAAAGTCGTGTTCGAGTCGGGCGATCCGAAAGTGGCAGATATCACCGAAGACGGCAGAATAATCGCTTACGAAAAAGGCGAAACGACGGTGTTCGCAACGGTTTATTTCGACGGCGAGATGACCTTCTATTCCGACCAGATCAACATAACGGTAAAAGATCCGTTCACCACGAACAGCATTTACCTTATGAATTACAGAGGTTTGGGCGGTACGGTAGAAATTCCCGCAGACAGAGGTATAACGACCATTTACTCTTATGCGTTTTCGGGTTACGAATACGTCGATAAGGATCTTTCCGCAGGCGATGTGATCGACGATGAAGATCCGTATTATATCAAACAGCAATATATCGGCGAAGATACGATAACCAAGATTGTTATTCCCGAAGGCGTTGTGGAAATTCAGTCGTATGCTTTTGCGGGGCTTACCGCGCTTAAAGAAGTAGTTCTTCCGTCAACGTTGACGAGAATAGGAACTTACGCATTCTACAAGTGCGAAAAACTTACGCAGATAAACTTAGAAAACGTCAAGTTTATTAACGAAAAAGCTTTCTTCGACTGTGCGATAAAAACCATCACGCTCAGCAAGATAAACGCCATCGGTAACTATTCTTTTGCCAACAGCTACGATATTGCAACCAAGGGCGGCGGTAACAAGCTCGATAAAGTGGTATTACCCGAAAGTTCTCAATCGCTCGGTATCGGCGCGTTCTCGAACAATACAAGTTTAAAAACCGTTACGTTCGACGCTCCTAAGATAAAGATCGGTTCAAACGTATTCGAGGGTTGTACAAGTCTTACCTCGATGACGATAAACGCGGCGGTTATTTCCTCCAACGCGTTCAAAGGTTGTTCGGCTTTAAGCAACGTAACGTTAGGTAAAGACGTTGCCGTTATAGGCGAATATGCCTTTGCGGGTACGAAAGTATCGCAATTCAAATTGGCAAGCGGCAGTGTCTTTACAACAGAAAACAACGGTAAAAACCTGCTCAATAAAAACAACGAACTCGTTCTCGTTGCTCCGATTTATAATTCGTTCACGCTTAACACCGGCGCGACGGCGATATTGAAAGGCGCGGTATCGGGCAACGCGGGCATAAAAACAGTTGTCGCTCCCGCGGTAAAATCCGTAGGCGAATATGCCTTTGCGGGTTGCACGCAGCTTGCGACGATATCTTTCGGAAAGCTCACGTCGGTAGGCGATTATGCTTTTCAGGGTACCGCTCTTGCTACCGCACCCGACCTTACCGAAGTAAAATATATCGGTAAAGGTTCGTTTGCGAAAACAAAGATAACCGAAGTAAATATCGGCAGCGGAACGACGATAGGCGATTACGCATTCTCCAATATAGCGGAACTTAAAAAAGTAACGCTCGGCGATAACGTTACGGTCGGCAGATCGGCGTTTGAAAGCGACGTTGATTTCAGTCAGACTTACGAAAACCTCGTAGCGTACTACCAGAAGCTCGGTTACAGCATCAATGCCGACAAAGTATTCGCTGCGGCGTATAAGTCCTACGAATACAACGTGACCGACGAAAGCGGCAACGTTGTTGAAAAGAACTATTATTTCCGTTACGATATAGACAATAAGTCGGCTTCGATTTTGACGGAAGTTGTAATCGGCAAGGATGCAAATATCGGCAACTATGCTTTTGCGGGCAATATTCTTCTTACGAAGGTGGAACTCGGCGAGGGAGCGGCTGTAGGCAATTACGCGTTCTATAACGACGTCGCGCTTACCGAAATCGATTTGTCGCAGACGGAATCGGTCGGAGCGTATGCGTTCTCCGGCACGGAAGTTCAGGAATACAAACGCGAAAACAACGAATATTCTCACGCTTATAACAAGATATATGCGGACGGCGAAGTGAAAACGCTCGGTTTGAAAACCTCCGTTTACGCGGCAGCTATTGAAAACGCGGATCTTTCGAATGCGACAGCTTTAGGCGTCGGCGCGTTCAAGGGCAACGAAAAACTTGTATCCGTAGTTTTCGGCGGCGGAATAACCGCTGTTCCCGCACACGCGTTCGAGGGCTGTTCGGCTCTGGAAGAAAACGGACTTAATTCGCTTATTTCTTCTGTCGGCGCTTACGCATACGTCGGCGCGCCCGACACTTCGCTCGATCTTTCTTCCGTAAAGACGATAGGCGAATACGCTTTCGCTTACGGAAAACTCGAACAGGTCACGTTCGGCAACGGGGTAGCCGTCGGCGCAGGCGCGTTTGTCGGCAACTATAAACTTGCCGCGATTGAAAACGCAGACGGAATAACTTCGATAGGCAAATATGCGTTTGCCGAATCGGCGATAGAAAAAATCGACCTTGCAAACGTCGTTTCGATAGGCGACTTCGCGTTTGAAAACAGCGAACTTTCCGAAGTTAAATTCGGAGACAAACTCAAAGAACTCGGCGAAAACCCGTTCGCAGGCACGAACATCGCGACGTTCGGTAAATTAACCGACGTAATGTATAACGGCAAAAAGGTGGGAGAAAAACTTCTCGAAACCTATGATATAAGCGAAACCGTAAAAGTTATCGACGGAGTTCTTTATTCCAAGATATCCACGGGTCTCGAACTCGTAAGTTATCCGAAAAACAAAAAGGGCGGCTACTATAACGTAGAAGAAGGTACCGTAAGAATTTCCGCAAAAGCGTTCGAGGGCAGCCAAATAGCAAGCGTTTCTCTTCCGACTACGCTTCTTGCGATAGGCGACAAGGCGTTCTTCGGAGCGGAAAAACTCTCGACGGTAATCTTCAAAGGCTATAATGCCCCCATACTCGAAGAAGAATACGACGCGGCTTACGCTAACGGAGACAACGTTCCTTACGGTAAGCTTTACGGAGGTCTCGGTATTACCGACTACTATATGTGGAACGTGGTTTCGGGTATTTCCAACTACTATTACGGCGCGACGTTCGTAAACTATATCGGCAAGATCGAAAAGGATATGACGATGGTCAAGCCCGCCAACGGCAAAGGATACGACACTTTGATATTCTCGCTTTATTTCGGCAGAATAACCGAGGGTAGCAACGCTTTGACGTCGGATACTATCGAAGTTATAGGTCTTATCGGCGCGCTTCCGTCAAACCTTACCCTTGCGGACGAAGCTCAGGTGGTCGGCGCGAGAACGGCGTATAATGCGCTCATACTCGAACAACAGGCTCTCGTTTCAAACTATGCAAGTTTGCAGAACGCCGAGAACATTATAGAATATCTTAAACAGAGACAGAATCCTTCCGATTCGTCCGATTCAGGTTCCGAATCGACCTCCGAAGAGATTTCGGGCAGCAACAATAACGAAAACAGAAACGGTTGCGGCGGCGTCGGGTATGCTATCGGCGGAATATGCGCGGCGGTAATACTCGTCGGCATAGCCGTAGTAGTCGTGTATTTCGTAAAAAAGAAAAAATAAGGCTGTCTTACAGAAACGGATAAAAAATATGAAGAAGAAACTCATTACAATTCTGATGTCGGCGGCGATTGTAGCTTGCCTCGCGGGGTTTGTCTCGTGCGGTAAGCTCAGCGCGCCCGAACAGGCGCAAAAAAACGGAAACGTTGTGCGAGTAAATTACGATACGAACGGCGGGATAATCGGCGGCGGCGACAACGTAACGCTGTTCGATATGTTCAATCCGCATAAGTACACTGCGGACGCAAACGGTAACGTACACATCAAAGTGCTTGACCCGGTTGACGAACGCAGAGAAAATATCGGAAAAAGCGATTCGAATAAAAACCCGCTGACAAAATCGGGGAATATTTTGGTCGGATGGTATAAAACCAGAACGGAAAACCCCGACGGAAGTTATTCGTATTCCGACAAATGGGATTTCGAAACCGATAGCTTCGAAGTAAAACAGAATACCTCCGGCGAAGAGTTCACTCTCTACGCGCTCTGGACGGAATTTTTCGAGTTCGATTATTATCGCGTTAAATCAGACGGAAACGTCGAGTTTATAGGAAAAGATCAGCTGAGCGTTATACCGTCCGAAGTGAAAGGCACTGCGGACGAGACCCGCGCGGCGATATATCTTCCCGCTTGGGCAGACGGCGCGATGAATTATCAAACCGGTTCCTATTCTTTCCCGAAAGTAAGCGGAATGACTTACACTGCGGCATATCTCGATAAAGAGTGTGAAGAGGAAATCAAAACAGAGCAGGGTAAGCCGTTTATTCATTCGGGTTATATAG
>JAJWOJ010000159.1:0-2841 GCA_021635425.1 Clostridiales bacterium
CCGTAATACGAGCATAAAAATATTACGAATGGTTTTCCATTGAATCAATGGGGAAATGCGCATGTCGGGAAGATAGTATTATTTATCCGACTTGCAGAATAAATAAGACCGAAGGAGGATCTTATGAAAGGAATCAAAAAAGCGGTTGTATTGCTCATAAGCGTTTTAAGCTGCTTGATTTTCGCTTTAGGGCTGACAGGTTGCGGAAAAAGACCCGCGATCTATCAGGACGACCCGTCGGACGATCTCAATGAGTATATCGACTACCTTGGGGAAGCCAGACAGGACGGTTCGATTACTCCGCTGCTTTATGAGGAATGGCACGATACGGTCGAAGCCGTTAAAAATAACGGCACTTCGGCGTACACTCTTTGGAGAGAACTCGGAAAAACCGACAAACTGAACGCTTTCATCATCGAAATTCAGAAGAAAGGGAAATCCGCACATCCCGAGATTAAAGGGAAAGAGATAGACCTTGCGACGACTAAAATCGAAGACGGTAAAGTTATCGTCGGATTTACGGACGGGTCGAGAGTTACGCAGGATATCGATATCGGAGAAGCTTTTGTCGGCAGATATTCCGCAAACGTAGATCTCACGTCTTCGCAGATTCTTCATTTTACGTTCGGAGCAGCCAACACTTATGCCGATATCTATGTTTCGAGCGTCCGTATAGGTTGCGATACTCATAGTTATTCGCAGAACGAAGTGTTCGCTCATACGGATGAGGCTAAACCTTTATCGGGTAGCAAATACGAAACGAACGGAATAAGCTATTCTTCCTGTAAGACCTGCGGCGCGCTTAAAATCGAACTCACTTCCGGTCATGAATTTGACGAAACGATAGTGGAGGCAACCTGCGAAAAGGAAGGTTACACCACCCGTAAATGCAAAAACGCGGCATGCGGCTATGAGGCCGAACGTGCAGATATCGTTCCCGCGTTAGGTCACGAAAAGACGACCGTTATCAGGTTTGCTCACGAAGACGGAAGAAACGAGTGTGAAGACGGAAGAATAAAAGTTACCTATTGCGAGAGATGCGGAAAGGTATTCAAGGCAATCGTTTTGGAACCCGAAGGACACGAATCCGTAGAATGGAAAGTCGTAAAAGAGCCGTCGAACAGAAACGAAGGCTTGCTTCAGGGTTTCTGTCGCAAGTGCATGAAGGAAGACGCGACTTATGTTCTTCCCATGTTCGAGCCGTTTGTCAATAACGGGCTTCCTTATGAATGGGAACTCGAGCCTTACGAAGTGTGGAACTGTTCGAGAAAGCTCGACGTTCATTATTGGATTACCGTTCAGGGACAGAGATTCGATTTCCATAACGGAGAATATTACCTGGGTTATCACACCTTGAAAAACGACTTCGGAACGGAAATCTTCAAAGACGGCGACGCTACGGTTCATACGTATATAGAAGACGAAATTACGTCGGGCAAGAGAAACATCACGATTTTTGGCAACAGACCCATAACCTGCAAAGAAGAAGGCGACGACGCTTCGTTTAAATGCAATACGTGCGGACAGGACGTTAAGATTAAAATAAGAACTTATCACGAACCGAAAGAAGGAACTGTCGTTTACAATAGCGGAAAGAGTTGTCTTGACGAACATTCGAGTAATTTCGCTTGTGCAAGATGCGGTGATGAAAACGCATACGGGTCTATCGGACACGATTATAAGATAGAAAGCGTCAAATCTGCCGGTAGCGGGTATTATAATGTCGTAGTCATCTGCACTCGCGACGATCTGAGAGTTACCGTAAAGACTAAAGATGTTGTCAGAAACGGCGGCTACGCTTCTTGTACTGAATCGGCGGAGTATAATTACACCGTTACGATAAAGAATAACAGTAAGATCGTCGATAAATACGGCAGAACGCTCGCCGAACTTGTTCTTGAATCCGATACCGAGATTGATCCTATTAAATTGCATAAACTTAACGGCGCATACGTCGCTCAGAAATATGTCGATGGCGTTGAGCCGATGAAATACGGTAACGGCGTAAATGTATTCGACAATACCCGTCCTGCATGTACGGGTAATCCGGTTAAAGGATATTTTGTATGCGACACTTGCGGAAAGCCGATTCTCGTAGACGTTATTTCTAACCATGTGAAAAAGGAAGGCTCTGAAGTATTGGTTGAAGCGACTTGTAAAGAAGAAGGCTACTCGCAATATACTTGTGCGGAATGCGGCGCGTTGATAAAGACGCCGATTCCTGCAAAGGGACACAAGTTCGAGTATACGATAAAAGTTGAAGGAAATAATTACAGAATAGCCGAGTTCGAAATGCACTGTATAAGATGTGACGTCTCCGTAACATTGGGAGATGAAGAACTGCCTTCGCTTCCGCATATCACCTATAAGACCGTTTATTCGAAAGACTCTGAAAAAACAGGGGATTCGTTCTATAAGATAGCAGAGGTTATCAAACCTGCTACATGTGCGGAAGAAGGGGAATGCAAATATTCGTTTGTAGTTATTCTGGACGGAAAGAAAGAGACCGTTGAATTTATCGGACCCATGCTTAAAGAACAGCATGAAGTCGATTATAGCGACGATGAGCTTGTAATTGAATGGGAGTTGACGATCGATAAAGTGACTTACATTTATAAAGGTCGTCTTTGCAAGAAATGTAACGAAGTGGTTGAAATTACTCATAAAATTAAAGAATAAGAATTTTAACCGATAAACAAAAAATACCGAGCCGTTTTGGCTTGGTATTTTTTTGTGGTTTTTGACAGGAAGGTTTTTGCGTGTAGCGACATCGGCTTATGCGTTTCAAGCCGATGCCGTATCGTTTTGTTATCCGATAAATAGCAGAAAATTACTTATTGC
>JAJWOJ010000159.1:2851-5498 GCA_021635425.1 Clostridiales bacterium
TGGAACAAGTGATTTTAACCGTTCCTAAAGAGCAATTTTTGCCGTGATAATTGTGTTCGCAGTCGCAAACGTCGCATTTGATGTTTTCGTTTTTGTTTTGCATATTATAGCCTCCTTTCAGCCATAAGCGATTATGGCTAAGAATATTATTATTATGACTCATTCGATTCCGTTTAATACGTCAAGGGGGAAAAATACTTGAAAAACAATGCGAAAATATTTAGTCAAAATATTTTCGTCAAAACCCTTGCTTTTTAGTTTAAATTAGAGTAGAATGGATATGCTGCGACGAGTGCGGCGATAAGGCAAAGCAACGCGGCGAAAATCTCCTCGGTTTTTGCTTTGCGGATTGCCTCGCGGCTTATTCGGTCGCAAAAGTCTGCGTTTTAAAAAATTTAAGCCGCGCAGAATAAAACCGTATGAAAAAACATAATATTTCAGTCGTTCTCTCGTATGTTTACCCTGTGTTTTTAGGCGCGTTGCTTGCTCTCGATTACACACTTTTTATCGTGCCGAACAATTTCGCGCCGTCGGGAATCAACGGTATTGCCGTCATGATTCAATACAAACTCGATTTCAACATCGCGTACATGTCGCTTCTTATCAACGTGCCGCTCTGTATTTTCGCTTTTTTCAAAATCGAAAAGGAATTCGCCGTTAAAACGCTGACTTTTTCGGTGGCGTATTCGCTGGCGTACATATTATATGATAAGATAAGTTTCATTCAGTATTTCAAATATATCACCGACGGGCATGATACGATATATCCTGCGCTTATCGCGGGGCTTGTCATGGGCTTTTGCATCGGTTTTTCGGTTAAAAACAATTCGTCCACGGGCGGAACGGATATCGTTGCCAAATACGTGAGTGTTATTCGTCCTAACCTGAATTTCTTTTACGTGACGTTTATTCTCAATGCCGTCGTCGCGCTTGCAAGCTTGTTCGTGTACGGAATAAACGAGAACGGATTCGTTATAAATTATAAACCCGTTTGTCTGTGCGTCATTTACGCGTTCGTTTCGAGCGTTGTCGGCAACAGGATAATTTCGGGCTTGAAACACGCATGCAAGTTTACGATCGTCACCGATCAGTGCGACGAACTCGAATACGAAATAACTCACACGCTTAAACATTCCGCAACGCGTTTGCACGGAATCGGCATTTATCAGCACCACGATAAGGAAGTGCTTATCTGCATAGTAAATCCTCATCAGGTTGCCGATTTCGAGAGAATAATCAAAAAATATCCCAACACGTTCGTGTATGTCGAATCGATCGACCAGACTATCGGAAATTTTATAAAGGTGAAATAAATGAATTACGATTTCAAAGTGTCTGCCGCGGGCAGAGTGAATATTATCGGCGAACACGTCGATTATTGCGGCGGAAAGGTTTTCCCCGCGGCGTTGTCGCTTAAAAACACCGTTTACGTAAGGGCAAACGGCACCGATAAAATCAATTTAAGCTGGACGACGACCGACGCGAAAGTTTCGCTCGATATAAATAGGCTCGAAGATTACGCCGACCTTAAATACGGCAATTATCAGGCGGGCTGCGCGCTCATGTGGAAAAACGCGGGGCATAAGCTTATTGGCTGCGACATGTTGCACGATTGCACCGTTCCGTTCGGAAGCGGGCTTTCTTCAAGCGCGGCGATAGAAGTTTCGACGCTTGCCGCTCTCGCCGTCATCGCAAACGAAAAAATCGACAAAAAAGAAATAGCTCTTCTCGCGCAGAAAGCCGAAAGAGAATACGCTAAGGTAAATTGCGGAATAATGGATCAATACGCCTCGGCGAACGGGCTTAAAGACCATGCCATTTTGCTCGATTGTAATAAAATCGAGCATGAATACGTTCCGTTCATGCTCGGCGAATATGAGCTTATTCTTTCTAACTGCAACAAGCCTCATAATCTTGTGACGAGCAAGTATAACGAAAGGCGCGCCGAAACGGAAGAGGCTCTCAAAACGCTTAAAAAAGTTCTCGACGTCGGTTGTCTGGCGGAGGTTTCGCCCGAAGAATTCGAGGAGCATAAAGGGCTTCTTTCGGGCAAGGTAAGAGACAGAGCGGAACACGTCGTTTACGAATGCGCGAGGGTTTTGGAAGCCGTCGAAGCGATGAAAAAGGGTAATCTTACAAGGCTCGGCGAGCTTCTGAACTTATCGCATGCTTCTCTTCGCGATAAATACGAGGTCACGGGCAAGGAACTTGACGCCCTGGCGGAAGCCGCGCAGAATTATAAAGATTGTCTCGGCAGCAGAATGACGGGCGCGGGATTCGGCGGATGCACCGTTTCTATCGTGAAAAAGTCCGCCGCGGAAGACTTCAAAAAGGTTGTGGGCGAGGCTTACGAAAAGGCTATCGGTTACGGCTGTACTTTTTACGAAGCGGAACCTTCGGACGGAATAATTATAGAAAAACTCTGACAAAAACTATGACAAAGCGCGCCCGACGAAAAATTTTCGTCGGGCGCGGATAAAACAACTAAAACCAAATTATAAATATTTAACGCAGATATGGCGGAATTGGCAGACGCGATGGATTTAGGATCCATTGGTATCCCCGTGCAGGTTCGACCCCTGTTATCTGCACCATCTTTGTTGTACGAAAAAGCTACAACAGACAAAAAGCACAAGATATTGCGTAT
>JAJWOJ010000004.1 GCA_021635425.1 Clostridiales bacterium
TCCTTATATGAATATTGCAAAGAAAAAAAGTAAATTAAGGTTTAAAAATCTTGACAAAAAAGCTCAACGTAATGCTCGGATAACTAAGGCTATAACATTTGCTTTTATTGTTCTTTATTTTGCTCTTTTAGCCTCATTTATTTCGCTTACAACATATTTATCATACATAATCGAAAATAAAGTGCTGAAAACCATTATAAGTGTAGGAATGGTTATAGTTACAATAGTTGCTCCTGTTGCGATAATGTTTTTTATTTTACTCTTAGTAGATAAGCACCTTCCGCCTTTAACTATCGGTGAGTTGACATTGCAAAATATTCAGGAAATTACGCTTACGCTGAAAAAGTTTTATGGAATAAACGATCCCAAAACAGTAACAAAATGCTATAAATGTTCAAAAGCATGTTTTGATAATAAAGATATAATAATTTTTCTCCATAACGAAAAAATCCGAATTACTATAGATTTCGATCATTCGATTAAAGATTTCGGGTGCTACGAGTTCAGTTTTGAAGAAGCGTCGTTCTATAATAAAGAAGACGACGGACTTATTAAAACATTTCTG
The DNA here is from genome assembly GCA_021635425.1 of Clostridiales bacterium. Classification (GTDB taxonomy): domain Bacteria; phylum Bacillota; class Clostridia; order Christensenellales; family Borkfalkiaceae; genus UBA10281. Next base: position 566 of record JAJWOJ010000004.1, read on the forward strand.
AAAGTCGGCAACACAGAATTTATCCTCGGCAAACGAGCAAAAACTTTCTTAACCCGCCACAAACCTTAAAACATTCAAAACGGCTATAAATCAATGTATTTACATTGATTTATAGCCGTTAATCGACTTATAGGCGGGTTTTGCATGGTTAATCCATTCTTATTTAAAGTCTGAGGAAGCCCCTCTTTTCCGTTTTGAGTTGTCTCAAAAAACAATTAGTCGTGGCAACGGCATTCCTCCCGATTTAACTCAAAACTTATGATAATCTCCGCCGAGTGCGGACACTTTCATTTGTTTTAATTCTGCCGAGTTGAAAAACAAGAAAGTTCGCGCCCTAAACATAATACCGGATAAGCGAAAACGGTTGTATATGGGAGAGATGTCGCCCGCCAAACTTTTTTATTTTCATCAGAACAAAAGGCGACAAAGAGGGGCAAACGACCACTTAAAATAAGAACGATGAGCATTAAAAATTAGTCTATAAGCCGATTATCTGATATCTTGCAACTTATTTCAACTCTACTTGCGCCCCTCATCCGTCGGCTACGCCGCCACCTTCGCCTCAATTTAGCTCAAAACTTAAATTTTCTCCGTAGAGCGGGAAGGCTAATTGGTTAATCATTTAACGAAAACCACTTATTTCAAAGCTAAGGAAGCCCCTCTTTGCCGTTTTGAGTTGTCTCAAAAAACAATTAGTCGTAGCGACGGCATTTCCCCCAATTCAGCCGCATACTTATGATGCAAAGCAGGAACAATCAAAATTGCTCCTGCTTTGCATATTCCGTCGAGTGGGGACACTTTTATTCTATATACTAGTCGGCGGGAATCTTTTTTTTTGAATTTTTCGGCTTGTTTGCAGAGGTTTTTGGCGGGCGACGTTTTTTAAGGTAAAAAATTTCCAAAAAGTATTGACAAACGCTTTTCGACGTGGTATTATAAAGACGAAATTGAAATTTACTCGGGTAAATCGGAGAAAAACATGACAACGAGAAAAGACGTTGCAAAGCTCGCGGGGGTTTCGGTTGCGACGGTTTCGAACGTTCTTTCGAACAGACTTACTGTTTCGAAAGAAAAAGAAGAGAGAGTCCGCGCGGCGGCAAAACAACTTAATTATTTCCCGAATCACACGGCAAGAAGCCTTTCATTAGGGCTTTCCTATCATATAGGCGTTATAATAAACGAATTCACTAACCCGTATCATATGGAGATTGTGCAGTACGTGGGCAAATACGTTACGATGCACGGATTTATGATGACGGTTTTCGATTTTAAGGAAGACGCGAACACTATTTACAGGTTTTTGGGAGAAAGGCAGTTCGACGCGCTCGTCAACTTCTCTTCCAACGTTTACTCGGAAGAACTTCTGAAAATGCTCAAAGAAAGAGGCACCATCCTTGTAAACTTCGCAAACGTAAGCGATTTCGAAGTACACCACGACGTTGTGGGCGCGATGATCGATTGCATGGCAAAGTTAAAATCTCTCGGGCATAAAAAGGTCGGCTATATAAGCGTTGTCGACGCGCCGCGTTTTTACGCCGACGAAAGAGGGTCGACTTTTGTTTCTAAACGCGAGGAGTTCGGCTTCGAAACAAGCGACGATTACATTTTGTTTAACGACGATTTTGCAAGGGACTCGGGCGATACGGGCTATATCCTCACAAAACAGCTTATGAAAAAGCACCCCGAGATAACCGCGCTTTTCGTCATGAACGACGTAGCGGCGTTCGGCGCGATGCGCGCGCTTAAAGAATTCGGACTCAGCTGCCCGAATGACGTTTCGGTTATCGGTTGCGACGACATTATTTTATCGAGAGAATATATCCCCTCTTTAAGCACCATATCTTTCGATAAGGAAGCTTACGGAACGGAGATCGGCAGACGGATAATATCGAAAATGAAAGACGGCACCGATTATGCGGGCGATACGTTTATCGTCACCGCTAAAGCACTTTACAGAGAAAGCATTGCAAAAAATACTCGCGGTTGAATAAAAATGCGCGATTCGGCGACTTTTTACATGTTGATAAGGGAAAAATTTAAACAGCAAGGGAAAATGATGGTTTTATTTTTGCAATAATATTTACGCGGGTAAATTTATAACCGTAATACAAATTCGGAACCGAAAAAACAAATTAAAAAAACAAATTAGAAGAAGAAAACGACAAAACAGAAGCTTTAAACGTAAAAATACGGATAAAAACGCTTTTGGGGATAATCTGACGGAATATCCGCAGAATAAAATATATGGATTTATCATTAAACGCCGAAAAAAGCGGCGAAAAGATTTATCCGTGTCTGCCTCGGCGGGCTCATTTCGGGATTATTTAAAAAATATAACAAAATTCAAAAAAAAATCGGAGGAACAGAACAACGATGAAAAAGATTTTATGCCTTGTTTTAACACTGCTCTTTGCCGCGATTTCGCTTATCGGATGCGGCTCAAACCCGGGCAACAATTCCGGGAACACAAATTCCGGAAACACCAATTCGGGAAACGGCGGTTCAACCGAAACAACCGTCAACCTTCATCCCGATAAAGACGTCAAAGCAACTTTAAGAGTTGCCGTCACAAACTACAATGCCGAAAAGAAAATAGTATCCGAAATCGGTCAGCTTCTCACTAAGCAATACCCCAACGTTACGGTTAAACTCGAAGAGTTCTCGACGAGCATAAGCAATCAGTACGCCGCTTGGCACAGAAACAAGAACGTACCGGACATACTTATCAACAACAGCTTCGATATGTTCACGCTCAGCGATAAAGGTATCCTTGCCGACCTCACTCCATATATCACGGCGGAAGCGGCAGACACCGAAAGCACGTTCGACATCAACGATTACTACGAATCTTATATAAAAATGGGTCAGGCGAACTTCGACGGACCTCAGCTCATGATTCCCCGTTCTGCGGACAGAGTCGTTTGTCATTACAATTCCGCTATCTTTAAGGCTGCGGGCGTTGACATGAGCCTCGTTAAAAACGGCTGGACGTGGGACGACTTCATGAAAGTTTGCGCAACGCTCAGAGCTTATTATGACGCGAACAACATGAATAGTTATACGCTTATCGATACCTATTTTACATGGGAAGCGGTTTACAACCCCATTTTCGAAAGCTACGGAGTTCAGTATTTCGATGAAAAAGGAAACGTTACGCTCGACAGCTCGAACACCGAAAACGCCCTTAAATTCATGAGATCGATAATCGACAACAGATACGCTTCGAAACCTTCCGTCGAACAAGCGGGAATGGAAGGCAATAAAGGTTGCATGCTTTTCCACTCTCAGGCGGCTTCGCTTATGGCTACAAAGCTTGCGGCTTATTATCCCGACGCGGAAAAAGTAAGCGATTACTATAACGTCGTTACCATGCCCGTAATTCCCGGACACGAAAAAATCGGCTGCGGCGCGGCAGGCTATTCCGTTTACGAAGGCAGCGAAAACAAGGATCTCGCATGGCAGTTTCTGAAGATTCTCCTTTCGAAAGAAGGTCAGAACATCATGGCGGACTGCGGCTCCAATTACGTCCCCGTAAGAAAGGATATGGCGGACTACACCAACCCCGAAAATCACTGGGGCAAAGGCTATGAAGACCTTAACCTTTCCGCATACACTTATAACTGCGGCGCAGACGAAGATCCCGACTGGAACTGCTACACCACTTTCATAACTCAGCAAAAACCCAAGCAGGCGACCAACATCAGCAACGCGATTACGGGGCTTATCTCCAACTACTGCAACGGCGAAGAATACACAAAGGCTATCAACGCTTGCACAAGCGCGATTAAAAGATATATTTTAATGTAATATTATGCAACAAGAGGAAGTCAAAGACACTAAAAAACTGATCGAGGAATATAAAAGGAAGAAAAACGTAACGGCGGTCCTTTGGGGACTGCTGTTCGCCTCGCCCGTCATAATAGGCGTGCTTGTCTTCACTTTTTATCCCGCGCTCGAATCGTTATATTATAGTTTTACCGACTATGATATGTTCAATAAACCCAATTTCAAAGGGTTACTCAACTACAAGGTGATGTTTACCATCGACCCCGACTTCGGGACGGTGTGGAAAAACACTCTCCTTTATGCCGTGATATCCATTCCGCTCAACCTGATTTTAGGGTTTTTCCTCGCTCAGGCGGCGAATTTCAAGGTGAAAGGCATAACCGTTTACAGAACGCTCTTCTATCTGCCCGTTATAATTCCGAGCGTTGCGAGCGGACTTCTGTTTGCGGATATGTTTCTGGTGGGACCTTCGGGCATAATAAACAACCTTCTTACGTCAATAGGTCTTCGCCCGCTCACCTGGTTCAGCGAAAAATCGACCTCGCTCGCAACGTTCATCTTCATGAACGTGTGGAACGTGGGCGGCGGAATGATAATTTGGCTTTCGTGTTTCAAAAACATTCCCGTCGCTCTTTACGAGGCGGCGGAACTTGACGGAGCAAACGCATGGCATAAGCTTATAAGCATAACGATACCTATGTCTACGCCGATAATTTTCTACAACCTGATAACGGGTATAATCGGTTCGCTTCAGGTAAACTCTTCGCTTATAGTCGGCGGTGTGGACGGACGAGGCGTAGGCGACTCTCTGTACTTCATCGCTATAAAAATTTATAACGAAGCTTTCGGCGGAAGCTATAACATGGGTTATGCAAGCGCGTTCGCATGGGTACTGTTCATCTTTATCGCCATTTTAACATTCATCGTCTTCAAAAAGTCGAAATGGGTGTTCTACGGGGAGGAAGGTTAAATGGAAGCTCGGCTTAAAAACAACGCGAACGAAAAATTCATGAACGCGAAAGTTAAAAACGTAATCGTGAAAATAATTCAGTATCTCGTCCTTACGCTCATAGCGGTTTTCCTCGCTTTCCCGTTCTTTCTGCTCGTCATGCGTTCGTTCATGACGCAGACGGACATCAACGCGGCGAGGATAATTCCCTCGCACTTCACGCTCGACAATTACAGAAAAATCTTTGCCGAAAACAATTACACGCTTTATATTTTCAACACGCTTAAAGTAGTTGTTTTCAACATGATTTTCGTTCCCCTTTCGGCTTCGCTTTGCGCTTATTCTTTCGCAAGGCTCGAATGGAAAGGCAGAGAACTCGTATTTTCCTGCGTACTCGCAACGATAATGATCCCGGGGACGGTACTTCAGATTCCCCTCTACTCTCTTTTCTACAAGCTCGGCTGGCAGGGAAACCTTAAATCGCTTACCATTCCCGCAATGTTCGGAGGCGGCGCGATAAACATTTTCCTGCTTCGTCAGTTTTTGAAAGGAATCCCCAAAGAACTCGACGAAGCGGCGACGATAGACGGCGCGAACATCTTCAAAAGATATCTTTTGCTTATTCCGCTCTGCTCGCCTATCCTTATTTACATCATAGTCGGAACGTTCTCGTCGGGTTGGAGCGATTTCTTCGGTCCCTTGGTATACTTAAGCGGCAACAAACAAAACTACACTCTCGCCGTCGTTATTTATACCGATTCGCTCTCGGGCGAACTCGCGACGGCAAGCCTTAAAATGGCGGCGGGCGCGTTTATGGCTCTCTTCCCCACCGTTCTGTTTATTCTCTATCAGAGAAAACTTATAGACGGAATCATGGTCGGAGCAGTCAAAGGTTAAAAATTCAAGAAGCAACCGCGGGAAAACCCACGGAAAAAAAATAGTTTTCAGGAGGAAATTATGGTTAAAAAAATCAGCAAAAAATTATCTGTCGCAATTCTTGCGATCGTCTTTGCGGCGTCGCTCGTATTCGCATTCGTCGGCGTTTTACCGACAAGCGCGAAAGCAGACGCAGCCAAAGCCGTGGAAGATATCATCGATCTTTCCAAAGGTCCTAACGAGGGCGTAGGTCAGCCTAACGGCGACGCGGCAGGCAACGCAATCAAGGTTCACTTCAAAGACGTAAACCTCTCCGACGGAAGCTTTATGGAAGACGCAGTCGTTTCCAACGGCGTTAAGATAGGCGACCTCATCGTCGTTGATAACGGCACGGCAAGCAAAACCGTTTCGCAGTGGGTTGCAGACAGCGGCAAAAGGGCATTCAGAATAGCCGTTTACGGCCCCGGAATGTATCTTCAGTGCGAAAACGGAGTTGTTAACAAAGATGATATCAAATACGTTACTTTCAAAGCGGGATTCACGCTTTTCGAAGGTACGGCAGGAACTGCGGGAGACTGGGTTTTCTCCAAAACCGCTTCCACGAAAGTTGAAGGCACCGAGTTTGCAACCGACCTTAAACTTTACGTAAACTTCACGGGTAACGCGTTCGAATACGCAACCGATACCCTCACCGTTAAAACTGCTCCCACGAAGACCGTTTACGAAATCGGCGAAACTTTCGATCCTACGGGAATGACTCTTGAAGCCGTTACCGAAACGAGCGGAACGAAGACTATCGACGTAACGAGCGCAATGTGTTCGGTTGATCTTTCCACCGCAGGAGAAAAAACTGTTACCGTTTCTTACGGCGGAAAGAAGGTTACTCAGGTTGTTACCGTTAAAGCAGCAGAAAAAATTCTCACCTCTGTAGCGTACAAGAGCGGCTCTGTTTCTATCGAACAGAACGGAAGCAAAAAAGAACTGACTCTCAACGCGCTTAAAATAACGGCTTCTTATGAAGGCGGCGAAACCGAAGACGTAGACGTTACCGCAGACATGATCTCGGTAAACCCTGCCAACCTCGGCACTGTTAAATGTAAAGTAACTTACACCCTCGGCACGCAGACCAAAACTTGCGAAATCGACGTAACCGTTACCGAAAGAACTACCGCATTCACCGCGGAAAACATCTACCCTATTCCCCTGGACGGATATTATACGGGAGAAGACGGCGGAGACAAAAAGGTTAACGACGGCGGAATCAGCATCTGGTTCACAACCAACGCGGGCTACGGCGAAGAAAAAGCTTACAGCGGTCTCGGCGAAAAATGGTACAGCGACAATGCGGAAATTCACGGCATCGTTAAAGCGCACGTTCTTATAAACGGAAAGACCTTCGACGAACTCAACGCGGAAGGCGCGGGTCTTGCGAGATACCTCATCGGCTGGTACGGAGACGGTAACCTCTGCCTTCGTATTCACACCGACGGTTCGTTCAAATACGACAGCGTAAAAACTATAACCTTGCTTAAAGGTTTTCAGCTTTACAACAAAGAATTTGCTCCGCTCGGCGTTCCCACTCCCTGCGATTACACAATCGAACTTGCGGATAAACCAGGAACTTCCGACAAAATGTTCGTAAGAAAGACCGAGAGCGTCGAAATCGCGACCGCTCCCGCTAAAACGGAATATTTCGTAGGCGACGAGTTCGATAAAGGCTCTATGGCAATCAAAGCTGTCTACACGGACGGCGGATATGCGATTATCCCCGTTAAGGACAGAATGATTTCCTACGACTTCTCTGCCGCAAACGACGAAAGCCCCGTTACCGTAACTTACAACGGAAAAACGGCTGCCGTGAACGTAAAAGTTACCGAACGTCCCGCGACGCTTACATCCATAGCGGTTAAGGACGGAGCCAAACTCTTCCTTAAACAGTATTCTCTCGCCAAAAACCTTACCCCCGACGCCAAACTCGTTCTCACTTACTCAAACAACACTACCGAAGAAGCAGCACTTAAAGCGGAAATGATTTCGGGTTACACAAACGAAACCGTAGGCGCGGGCAAAGCAACCGTAACTTACAAAGAACTTACTTGCGAAATCGACTACACCGTTTCAGCATATGACGAAACCTCCACTTTGAAAGGAATTTCTTACGGTCGCGAACAGACGACTGCTCAGCAGGGCGGCGTAAGCATCGAACTCGATAGAACGGATAACGATAATCTTAAAGCTCTCTGGTGCATAGATAAAGCGGCTTCCGCGGTTATCGGAAAGACGAACGGCGATTTCGTTACGATAAACGGCGAAACCGTTACTTCCCTCGTTGCAAGCGGAAAAGTTGCGCGTATGTGGGTATACGGCAAACTCCTCGGCTTCCATATCGACGACGAGAATTTCATGGCAACCGTTAAAGGCGGCGCGGAAATCTGCATCCTTCCGGGCTTTGCATGGTCTTTAAACTCCGGCGACGCATGGGGCGCATCGGATAAATACGGCGAATATTCGATTATCGAAAACGCAGTCGTAACCAAACCCATGTACTTCTGCTTCAAAGACGGAAAGTGCGCGAAGGTTATCGACGGAATCGTCCTTAAAGGCGAACCCAAGGCAAACTATTATAAAGACGACGTTATAAGCGTTGCAGGGCTTACCCTCGAAGTATCCTATAAGGGTCTTGAAAAAGAAGTTGTTGCTTTAACAACCGAAATGTGCGATTACGACTTTACAACCGCAGGCGAAAAGGTTGTAACCGTAACTTACGAAGGAAAGACGACAACCTTCAACGTAACCGTCGAAGAGGTTAAACTTACGGGCATCAGAATAGATACCGATCCTTCGAAGACAAACTACGATTTCGGTATCGATAACGAACTCGACTTAACAAATCTCGTCGTTAAGGCGATATACGGCAACGGCACGGAAGAAATCATCGACAATTCTTCGCTTAAGTTCGAAGGTTTCGATTCCCGCAAATTCGGAACGGAAACAATTGCCGTCAAATACGGCGAATTCTCCGCTACGTTCGAAATCAACGTACTCGACATTTCCAAGGACAAATATCTTTCCGTCGAATACGATTCGGGCGCGGCTTCCTACGAAGCCACTCAGCACAAATCGCTCGTAATCTCCTTTGTAACGAACGGCGTTTACGAAGATTTAGGTTCCTTCTGGAAGACCGATAAATACGATTACGTTGCCGATTACATGCTCATCAACGGCAGGAAGGTTTCCGACCTCATCAAAGAAGGAAAGGTTACCCGTCTCTGCACCTGGGCGGCTCAGCTCGTAATTCACCTCGACACATGCGACCTTGTCCCCGCAACGTGGGTTGACAAGAGACAGAATCCCGACGACGAAAACGATAACGGTATGCACTATATCGAAGGCGTTTCCAAAGTTGTCGAAACGGTTACTTTCCTTCCGGGATTCCAGTGGTATACCACCGTTCCCGCAAGTTCGACAGGCTGGGGCGACGATTCTTACGATAAAGCAGTCGCTTTAAAAGGCGCCGTTCTGAAAGAAAAAATCGAACTCACCAATGTGGACGGTTACGGTTGGAGAAGAGAACTTAAAAAGGACGAGAACGGAGAGGTTGCCGAAGACGCGCTCACGATCGTTTCCCTTCCCTCCAAAACTGTTTATAAAGTAGGCGAAGCTCTTAACCTTAGCGGCATGGAAATCCTTGCCAAATACGCAGACGGCGGCGAAGTAACACTCACCCCCAACTTCAGCGAAACGGAAGGTTATAAGAGAAACGAAGCGGGCGAACAGACCATAACTTACACCTATAACGGGATTAAACTTTCCTTCAAGGTTACCGTTACCGACGACTCGCAGGAACCGGGCGATTCGGGCAGTTCCGACTCCTCGGCAACAGGCGGATCTTCCGAAAACACGACGGGAGGCTGCTTCGGCTCGGTAAGCGCAGGCGGGTTAGCGGTTATCGGTTTAGCGGCGGCTGTAATTTGTCTTAAGAAGAAAAAGGAAAACGTATGAAAAAGAAAATAAAAATCGCAAGCGGAATTCTTGCTTGCTCGCTTGCCGTAACGGCTGCCGCTTCATGCGGCACCGTATCGGGCGGAGATTCGGTAACTCCCGAATCTCCGCAGGAAAGCGTTTTCCACGGGTATGACGAAAGCAAACGCGTGGAAGACACGAGAACGATTACCGATCGGGAATACACCGTTTTAAACATCGCAGGTACCGACGATTACGGCAGAAGCATCGTAACCGTGGACGGCAAAAAGGACAACGAAAAATACGTCGGCATGTTCTTTTTCCTCACGCTCGGTCAGCATGCAAACCACAAGGGTATTTACGATATAAGCAAAATCACTCAGGACGGACTCGATCCCGACGCTTTCCAATCCAACTCAAAGGCTTCGCCCGTAGGCGCGGCGCATTTCTGGGGCGAACCCGTTTTCGGATATTACAATTCTACCGATGAATGGGTTATCCGAAAGCAGGTGGAACTTCTTACCATGGCGGGTATCGATTTCATCGTTTTAGACACGTCGAACGCCGTTTTATATCGACAGGTTACGGACGTACTCTTCCCCGTTATGCTCGAGTATAAAAAGGCGGGATGGAACGTACCCAAGGTAATGTATTACCTTGCGAGCAACAACAACGAAAACACCAGATACCCCGAAGATTTACGCACGGTTTATAACTATTTCTATGCGGACGGTACTTATAAAGATCTTTGGTTCTGCCCCAACGGCAAGCCGATGATAACCCGTCACGAACTTGCGAACGACGCATTTTTAAAGACCTTCGACGGCGGTAAATATTACGACTTCTTCGAGTTCAAAACCCGTCAGTGGCCGACGAACGACTATCCGAAAGAAGACGGCGCGTCCTGGATGGAATTCGAATATCCGCAATACCTTCACGGCGACTGGCTTTCCATATCCGTCGCCCAGCATTACAGCGTTCGTTTCAGCGACACTATAGGCACGCACGGAAGAGGTTACATCGAAGAAACGGGCGAAAACGACCACGAAAATTACGGCAAAGGCGCAAACTTCCAGTCGCAATGGCAAACGGCTTTCGATTACGAAGCGAAAGGCTTTAACGTAAAATACGCGTTCATCACGGGCTGGAACGAATGGGTTGCCGAAAAAATGGTAGACAAATCGGGCGTTTACTTCACCGTCGATCAGTTCAACGAAGAATATTCGAGAGACATCGAGCCTTGCGTAAACGAAAAGGTTGCGGATAACTTCTACATGCAGACTATCCGCAACATAAAAGCGTTCAACTATAACGAAGCAAAACATTACGTCTACCCGAAAACCACCGTGGACATGAGCCGCGACGGCGAGGAATGGAACAATATCCGCGCTTTCGTCGATTTTACGTCCGATTGTAAGGACCGCGACGCGTTCGGAATGGTTAAAACGGTTAAATATACCGATAAATCGGGAAGAAACGACATCGAAACGGTTAAAGTTGCGAGAGACGACGAATATCTCTACTTCCGCGTAACGACCAAAGACGACGTAACAGCGTACCAAAGCGGCGACGAAAAATGGATGAATATCCTTTTGAAAACCGACAACGGCAAAACGCTTTGGAACGGCTATAATTACGTCTTAAACCGCTCCGTATCGGGCGGCAAAACCTCGATAATGAGAGCTTCGAAAGACGGAAAGAGCCTTGAAAAATGCGGCGAAGGCGAAGTTAAGGTTTACGGAAAAACCATGCTCGTTAAAGTCGCGCTTAAAGACCTCGGTCTTTCTTCCGACAACTATCATATAGAATTCAAGGTTGCCGACAACGTTGCGGGCTACGATCACATCGAGCTTTACCGCTCGGGCGACGTCGCTCCCATCGGCAGACTTAACTATTCTTACGGCTATTAAAATTTATTTGCGGCTATTTCCCGCCTCTCGGCGGGAGATAGCCCGTTTAAGGAATTTATGAAAATAAGATCTTTTCTTGTTTTATTATCCCTTGTCATGCTCATCGGACTTATCGCCTGCGGACAATCCGACAACGGCTCGGTAGCAGGCGAAAGCATTGCGAGCGAAACTCATTCCGGAAGCGAAACCGCATCCGAAAGCGCCCGCAAGCCGAAAGGAAATTATATTACGGCAATTCTCGGCGACAGCTTTACCGATAAAGGGGTTTACAGCGACATAGTAACCGAACACTACACCGATTATCTTTACGAACACTGCACTTTTATCGACAATATTCAGAATTTAGGCTACGCGGGTTCGTGCATTGCGGGGCTTCCCGATAAAGAAGGAAAAATGAGTCCGTCGTTCATCGAGAGATGCAATCGGATAAAAGCAAGCGTAAATCTCGTTATCGTCTTCGGCGGAACAAACGATTACGGCATAGGTTCGTCCACTCTCCCGAATCCCTTGGGAACTTACGGCGACGAAAGCCCCGAAACTTTCTACGGCGGATTGTTTACGCTCATAAACAATATCGAAAAAGACCACCCGAACGCGAAAATAGTTTTCGTTACGCCTATATACAGGCGCGAACAGGAAATGGGCGGAATTCCGTATAAAAACAAATACGGCTTCACCCTCGACGAGTACGCGGCGGCGATTACCGAAACTTGCGAAAAACGCGGGATCTGCTGTATCGACGCATTCAACGGTCTTACCGAAATAAACGCCGACACTTATGAAGAATACGAAGTGGACGGCTTACACTTAAACAATGAAGGCAATATTCTTCTCGGGAAATATCTCGCGGAAGAATTGGCAAAAATATTAGACTAAAAAGGTTAAATTGCTATGGATTACAAATTTGACGAGAAAAAAGGAATTTTCACCCTTTACAATCCCGAAACGGGAAAAGATTGGAGCAACCATTTTTTCAACGATTTAAGTTATATAACGAGCGTTACGCACACAGGCGCGTCTTTTTCGAGATACGTCGATAAAAATTCGGTGCAGGTCACGTTCGACTGCCCTCTTTCGGCGTTTTTGTATTTAAGAGACGCGGAAAGCAAAAAATATTGGAACATTGCGGGTTATCCTTCGCTCAACAAAGTCAACAACTACAAGTGCGAACACGGGCAGCAGTTCACGAGAATATCCTCCACCGCTCATAAAATAGCGGCTTCGATAACTTACGCGATTGCCCCGAGCGACACCCGCGAAGTGTGGAAAGTTTCACTCGTCAATAAAGACAAAAAAAGGCGTTTAATCGACTTATTCCCTATCTTAGCATTCGATCTCAACGGTTTTGCACAGCCCGTTTACTATAGCTCGGTCACCACTTCTTTCACCGAGTTTGTGGAAAAGGCGAACGCCGTTTTCAACGAGAATCACGACCCGTACCGCCCGCACGAATTATCCTCGGGATATATTATGTCGAGCGAACCCGTTTTCTCTTACGACGGAAATTACGAAAAGTTCATCGGCACGATGGGAACGCAGACAAAGCCGTATATTCTCGAACACGGGCTTGACTGCACCAAATCCGCCGCAACGGTGAGAACGCGCGGCGGAATTTTGCAAAACCGCGTCGAATTAACCCCCGGAGAACAAAAGGACGTCTATTTCGTAATGGGGCTTATCGAGAGCAAGGAAAAGCTCATTTCCCGCCATGACGAACTTATTTCCGAATGCGAAAGCATTATTTTAAATGCCCTAAACGGCGAAAACCGCTTCGGAAGCCTCAGGACGAAATGTCCCGAGCCGCAATTCAACCGCATACTTAACTTCTGGGCGGAACATCAGGTATCCTATTGCATGCTCGGCAAAAAAGCCGTGAGAGACAACGCTCAGCTCGGCATGGCGATGTTAAACTTCAATCTGCCGCTTGCAAAAAAGACTATCGACGAATGCGTCGCGCATCAGTATAAAGACGGTCACGCGGTGTTGACCTGGTATCCCTACCTCGAACCGAATATCTACTCCGACCCGTCCGCCTGGATGATTTACGCGGCTTGCGGATACGTAAAGGAATCGGGCGATTTCGATTACCTCAAAACCGAACTCGACTATCTTGACGGCGGAAAAGCCACCGTTTACGAACATTTGAAACAGGCTATTAAATGGTTCGAACGCAAAGATAATTACGGCGCGAACGGGCTTCCGAGGATTCATCACGCCGATTGGAACGACGCGCTCAACATTCCCGACGACAAAGCCGAATCGGTGCTTATGGCAATGCTCATCTGCAAGGCATACGACGATATGATCGAGCTTTCGTCCTATTTAGGAGACGAAACATATGCGGCTACCCTTAAAAAAGCCAAGAAAAAGCTCGTTAAGGTTACAAACGAAAAGGCTTTCAACGGCGATTATTACGTCCGCGCGTTTTCAAAATTCGGCGTCGTGGGAGACAAATCCTGCGAAAACGGCGGAAAGATTTACGTCAACACGCAAAGCTGGTCTATTCTCTCGGGAGTTTGCCCGAAAGACAGACTCGATAAGGTCATTGCGGCAATGGATTCCGCGGAAACGGACGAAGGCATTCCGATGTGCGTTCCGCCTTACAAAACCTATGACGAAACGGTTGGCAGAATGAGCGGAATGCTCCCCGGCGTTTACGAAAACGGCGGAATTTACAACCATGCGGGTTGTTTCAAAGTTATGGCGGACTGCGAGCTTAAAAGAGGCGACAACGCCGTAAACGCGCTTAAAAAAATCGCGCCCGACGGAAAATGCAATCCGTCGCGCGTGACGACCACGGAACCTTACGTATTCACCAACTGCTATTTAAAACATCCGTCCGTAGACATGCAGGTCGGATTCTCCTGGCAAACAGGGACTTCGGCATGGGGACTTATGTGTTATTATGAAGGGATTTTAGGGCTTCGGCGCGGTTACGACGGACTTCACGTCACCCCCGCTCTTCCCTCTTCCTGGAAGACTTGCGAAGCTTACAGAAATTACCGCGGGAATCGTCTGCATATAAAATACCTCAACAAGGGCGGCAAAAATATACGCCTTACGGTTGACGGAAAGAAAATAGAAGGAAACGTAGTTCCGCTGTTTAACGACAACGACGAACATTCCGTCAAAGTAGAACTTTACTGAAATGGGCAGAAAATACCTCGTCATGAGCATAGACGACGGCACGGCTCAGGACGAACGGGTTATTTCGATTTTTAAAAAATACGGATTAACAGCCACGTTCAACATAAACACAGGGATATTGGGAAAACGCGAGGAAATACCGATTACGGCTATGGACGGCAAGCCGTTAAAACACGACGTTGTAACCGAAAAACAGCTGTTAAACGGCTTATACGCGGGTTTTGAGGTCGCTTGCCATACACGGACGCACCCTATGCTTACAACGCTTGACGAGGAAGAAATAAGGCGCGAAGCGTTCGGAAACTATGACGACATATTAAGGCTTACAGGCACCGCGCCCGTAGGGATTGCTTACCCCGGGATGACTCCTAACTACAACGAAACGGTTATAAACATATTAAAAACCGACGGCAGACTTTTATACGGAAGAACTATCGACGAAACGCTTGGGTTTTCACTTCCCGACGATTTTTATCGTTGGAATCCTACCTGTCAGTTCAGAGGCGAAAACCTCCTGCCGACAACCGAAAGGTTTTTAAAAGAAAACGCCGAAAAGGAAAGCAAACTCTTTTTCGTGTGGGGGCATTCTTACGAGTTCGATTTAGGTTACGACTGCTGGGAAAGGCTTGAAACCTTCTGCCGGAAAATTTCAAACGCAAAAGACGTAATAAATCTTACCTGCGCCGAATTTTGCGAAAAACAAAGGCGCGGCGAGGTGTAAAGTGAAAAAATTTACAGCGGCAATTTTCGCTTTTCTGCTTCTTTTTATGTCCGCGTGCGCGGAATCGGGAAACCCGCAGAGCGCGAGCGATAAAACAAGCGATAGCATAAACAGCGAAAAAGAGGATGACGGCGTGAATAAAGAATATAAAAAGTATTTTACTTTAAGTTTCGACGACGGAACTTACGAAGACGAAAAAATGATCGTTCTTTTGAAAAAATACGGAATAAAAGCGTCCTTTTGCATAAACACGGGTCTTATGGACGGCAACGACGTTATAGAAGTTGCGGGGAAATGGCGCAGAATGAATTTTGAGTACGCCAAAAAAAACAAGGTGTACGAGGGGTTCGACGTCATCTCCCATGGTTTTAAGCACAAGGAGCTTACAGCCCTCGGAGAAAGCGAAATCATCTCCGAAATCAGGCAGGATGGGGAAAATATCGCAAAACTTACCGACAAATCGCCCGTCGGCTTTGCTTATCCCGGAGGAACGGCATATTATAACGGTTATATAACCGACATTATGCTTTCCTCCACCGATATCCGCTTTGCGAGAGACACCGACGACACTTTTTCGTTTTCCCTCCCCGAAAACTTCATGGCATGGAAACCGACGTGCAGCCTGCTCGACAACAAGCTTTTTTCCCTTGCGGAGAGGTTCATAAACGCCGAAGCAACCGAAGACATGTTGTTTTACGGCTGGGATCACCCGTGGGCGATAACGGCTTACAACGCGTGGAATAAGGTTGAAAAACTTTTCAAAATGCTTAAAGAAGCAGGCGACATTATTTTTGTTTCTAACACCGAATTTTACGAACTGTTTAAAGATAAAATCCCATCCGAACCGACTATTTAATTATTCAAAAAATATATCGATAATCGACTTATAGGGAGATTTTTGCATGAAGAAACCAATTTTGCTTGTGCTTCTTTTAAGCCTTGTTTTAACCTTTATGTTCACGCTTAATCCCGTTTCGGGCAACGCTTCCGATTGGTATCCCGACGATAAGCTTTCAAACGGCGAAAACTCTTATGGCACGTCGTCAGTAAGCTTCGAACCCGTGGGGATTGCAGACGTTACGAGCGAGGAAATACTCAAAAGCTTTGCATCCGAGGTTAAACCCGCCACCGCGATTTTAACGCTCGACGACGATATCAACGTTACGGCGAAAAACGGCGACGTTATTTCGACTTTGGCTGAAGCTCTGGACAATTATCTTAAAAAGGACGTTATCCCCATTTTGAAAATAGCGGACAAAGCTCAGGCGGAAAAGCTTATCAACCGGTTTAAAACGGACAGGGAGATTTTGGACGTTGCGGTGTTAAGCTCGGATGCGGAAGCCGTGGGAACGTTCAGGGCGAAATATCCTTACGTCCGCGGAATTGTCGAGTTCGACGAAAACGCAGACATAACCGAAATTTATAAAATAGCAAACAAAAACGGCGCAAACGTCTGCATCATCCCCGAAAAACTCGCTACCGTCAAA
Organism: Clostridiales bacterium; assembly: GCA_021635425.1. Taxonomy (GTDB): domain Bacteria; phylum Bacillota; class Clostridia; order Christensenellales; family Borkfalkiaceae; genus UBA10281. The sequence goes on from JAJWOJ010000004.1 coordinate 17,405, forward strand.
AACGTGCGTTACATTCAAGGGAGATTCAAAACGGTGTGGGTGAGAGCCGAAAACGATACCGATTCTTCAATCAGAAACTCCGTTACAAGCGGAGCTTACGGCGTTATAACCGAAAATATCGCCGCGTTCAAAGCCGCCCTCGCTTCTTTTGAAAACGGGCTTACAAGGCTCCCTTTCAACGTCGCTCACAGAGGGCTTCCCGACATGTACAACGAAAACTCCGTTTCGGGAACACTTGCCGCAATTAAAGCCGGCGCAACGCACGTCGAACTCGATTGCTACCTTACAACCGATAACGAAATCGTATTCATGCACGACGCGGGGCTTCAGAGAACTTCCACGGGAACGGGAAACATCGAAACCTACTCTTCAAAAGATCTGAAAAAATTCCGTTTAAAGCAGTTCGAAGACGAAGCTATTCCGTTTTTCGAAGATATTGCGGGCGCGCTTAAAGGAACGGACGTCGTCCTTGTTCTCGAGATAAAATCGCAGAAAACGGAAATCGTGGACGCGCTTAAAGAAAAACTCGTAGGCTCGGGCATCGAAAATCAGATCGTCGTCATTTCCTTCCACGAAGCGCAGCTCAGGAAAATGGCGGAAGTTCTCCCCGAAATTCCCTCGGCGGATTTAAACGGAAAATCTTCCGACACTATAAAAGCGATTTTGAAGAAATCGGGCGAATATAACTGCGGCATAGACTATAACTACAACGCGCTCGATGACGATAAGATAAAGGCTCTTATATGCCGCGGATTTATTCCGTGGACGTGGACTTACTCGGGCGATTATGCGATTACGCTCGCGCTCGAACAGGGCTTCACGGGCTTGACCAATAACGATGCAGACTCGCTCGCGAAAATGCCTGTCATGATCGAGGGAAAGGACAAAACGGATAAAATCCCCGCAGTCGGCGAAGAAATCGAACTTACGGCGACGGAATACGGCGGCGAAAAGAAGGACGTTAAAGGTACGATAATAAGCGTTAAAGCTTTAGCCGACGGAAAATACGAGGTGTTTGCAAAATACAACCCGACGGATTATTTCCTCTCCGTTATGCTTTACACGCAGAAATACGCCGTAACCGTTGAAACGCCCGCAAACGAATCCCCTGCGGAAAGCGGAAACGGAAGCACGCCCGCAAAAAGCGGATGCGGCTCGGCGGCGGCGGGCGGAGCGATTATTCCGCTTATCATAGCCGCAGCGGTAATCGCAATCAAAAAAGGTAAAAAAGATGACTGAAAACATTGATTTTTTGCTTCCCGTAAAAATCGCGCTCATCGAGGGCGATATACAAAACGCGGAAAGCCTTTTGGAAAATAAAACAAAGCAGATAGGTCTCGGAGAAAACGACGTCGCTATTGTTTGCGGCAAAGCTCGGATCGTTCTCGATTTCGGCAAAGAAATTCAGGGCGGCATGCGCATTTTAACGCATTATATCGACGACGGCGCACCCGTTAAAATCCGCTTCGGCGAATCGTTAAGCGAAGCGATTACCCCTATAAGCGTTAAAAACGCGACGAACGACCATTCTCTTAGAGATTTCGAGCTTAATCTTCCTCAGCTTTCTGACGGAACTTACGGGCAGACGGGGTTCAGATTTATCTGTCTCGAATTCAAAACGGGTAAATACCGCATTAAAAGCGTTTACGCGAAGAGCGTAACCGAAAATCATGAAATAATCGGCAGTTTTTGCTGTAACGACGAAAGGATAAACGAAATTTATTCGGTTTCGCAAAGAACCCTTCTCCTCTGTCTGCAAGGCGGAATGATCTGGGACGGCATTAAGCGCGACCGTCTTGTGTGGATAGGCGACCTTCACCCCGAAACACTCGGACTTCTCTACACTACGGGCGCGATAAAAAACATCGAAAACTGTCTTGATTTCGCCGCAAAGGAGACCGCCCCGACGGACTGGATGAACGGGCTTACGGCATACTCTTTCTGGTGGATAACCGTACTTTACGATTATTATGAATTTACGGCGAACAAAGAGTTCGTTTTTGCCCATGCGGACTACCTCGAAGCGCTTATCGCCCACACGGAAAGCCTTATAGCGGGCGACGGCTCGACAAACTTCCCGAGCGATTTTCTCGACTGGCCGACAAGCGGAACGAAGGACGGCGCGGAAGGCGTTGCGGCTTTATGTAAACTCGCATGCGAAAAGGCGGCGAAGCTTCTTGAAATTGCGGGAAAGGACCCGACAAAAGCCAACCTTGCCGCGGCGAAACTTTCGAAAAGAAAGCGCGCCGCGCTTACGGCAAAGCAATCGATAGCGATGAATTATCTCGCGTTCGGCAAAAACGCGGAAGAGACGGGCAAAGCTCTCACCGAAAACGGCGCTCACGGCTTATCCGCGTTCATGAGCTACTATATCCTCTCCGCGATAAAGCAAACCGCGGGCGGGGAAGCGGCTATAAACGTAATGAAAGAATATTACGGCGGAATGCTCGACAAGGGCGCGACTTCTTTCTGGGAAGATTTCGACGTAAGCTGGATAGCGGAAAGCGGAAGAATAGACGAACTGCCGAAAGAGGGGCAAAAAGACATACACGGCGACTACGGTAAATATTGTTACACGGGTTTTCGTCATTCGCTCTGCCACGGTTGGTCGTGCGGAGCGATAGAATTTCTTGCGGAGAACGTACTCGGCATAAGCGTTACCGAAGCGGGCTGCAAAAAAATCACGATTTCGCCCGATCTCGGCGGACTTGAATTCGCAAAAGGCACATTCCCCACTCCTTACGGAAAGGTGATTATAAGCCACAAACGCACGAAAAAGGGAATAATTTCCGAAATAATTGCGCCGAAAGATATAGAAATCACAGCCATAGCTTGCATCGCGGAAATAAAAAGAGTATAATACCCGTATGGATAAAAAAAACGATTTAAGTTTCAAACAACTTAAAAGCCCGTCCGCGGAATATCGCGGCAAGCCATTCTGGGCGTGGAACGGAAAAATTGAAAAAAGCGAAGTTAAACGACAGGTCGAAGCCTTTAAAAAAATGGGCTTCGGCGGAGCGTTCATTCATTCCCGCACCGGGCTTTTAACAGAATACATGAGCGACGAGTGGCTTGGCGACGTTAAATTCGCCGCCGAAACTCTGCACGAAAACGGGCTTATCGCCTATCTTTACGACGAAGACCGCTGGCCGAGCGGCACTTGCGGCGGATACGTCACCGAAGAAAAAAACTTCCGCGCAAAATTCATGATATACGACGAAGTTACCGATATATACGAAAAGCCCGAAAATTTCCTCGGGCTTTTTGCCGTTGAATTCGGCGAAAACGGCGCGGCAAAGTCTTTCCGCAAAATCACTTCGCCAAGCGAAAAAACGGACGGCGAAAGGGTTTTCGTGTTTTATTACGGCTACATGCAGCCCGACACTTTTTACAACGGCTACACTTATGCCGACACGATGAACAAAGCCGCAACCGAGCGTTTTCTCGCCTTAACGCACGAAAAATATTATGAAGCGTTCGGCGAGCTTTTCGGAACGGTCATAAAAGGCATTTTCACCGACGAACCGCACCGCAACCCCTATCTTAACGGATTCGGCAGAAAAGAAAAGCGTGCAGAAAAGGAAATCCCTTACACCTATGCTCTTTTTGATGAATTTAAGAAACGCAAGGGCTATAAAATAGAAGACCGCCTGCCCCTTTTGTGGTTCGGCGACGCCGAAAACGAATTCTGCAAAGAGGCTTACGACCTTATCGAAGTCGAGCAGGAACTTTTCCTCGAAAATTTTGCCGTTCCCTACAGGGACTGGTGCCGCGCTCACAAAATCGCAGTTACGGGGCATGTTCTGCACGAGGACAACCTCGCGGCGCAGACGACCATGTGCGGAAGCGTGATGAGATATTACGAGTTTATGGATATGCCCGGCATGGACAATCTTTGCGAGGATAATTTTGCAATAAACGTTCCGTCGCTCGTAAAATCGGTGGCAAAACAACTCGGCAAAAAATTTGTCTTGGACGAACTTTACGCCGCAACGGGTTGGAAAATGACTTTTGCCGACTATAAACGCACGGGCGACTGGCAAAGCATGGGAGGAATCAATCTTCGCTGCCCGCACTTGAGCTGGTATACGATGAAAGGGGAAGCCAAGCGCGACTACCCCGCAAGTTTACTCACGCAATCGGCGTGGTATGAAGATTTCGATTTCGTCGAAGGCTATTTTTCAAGGCTTCAGTACCTTCTCACCGAGGGCGAAGAAGAAATCGATACGGCGATAATAAACCCCGTCGAATCGCTCTGGGGGCTTGTGAACGAACGTTCTTTCGTGAACTGTTTCGGCTCGGAAAACCCGACGATAAACAAGCTCGAAAAGGAATATTACGAACTTTTCCGCTATATCCGTCTTAACGGCGGCGCGGCGGATTATATTGACGAGGGAATTTTCGCCTCTCACGGCGGCGCGGAAAAAGGCGAAATAACCGTCGGCGAAAAACGCTATAAAAAGATTATTTTAAACGGAAACGTCAATCTGCGCAGCACGACGCTCGCCGCGTTGAAAGAATTTATAAAAGGCGGCGGAACGCTTATCGTTGCGGGCGATTATCCCCGCTATCTAGACGGCGAAAAGCACGATTTTTCGGACGATCTGAAAGGTTCGGTTTATGTGGGATTTAACCCCGCTAAAGTTCTCGAACTTATAAAGAAACCCGACTATTCAGCGGAAAACGACGAAATAATTGCGGAAAAACGCAAATTTCCAAGCGGAGAATGCTATTTCTTCTTAAACCGCGCGGAAGGCAGGACAACTTGCAAAGTTTCAATCGAAAACGCTAAAAACCCCGCCGTAATCGACCTTTCAAGCGGAAATCTCCTGCCGCTCGGATTTACAAAGACGGGCGAGCGCGTAGAAATCGAAAAGACTTTCGAGCGCGGCGAACTGCTCGCATTGTATTTCTCCGATAAACCGCTTTTAACTGCGGGAAAAACCGTTTATAAGGAAGTTTCGCTCCCCGAAGAGTTCGATTTCGAGCTTTCCGAGCCGAATTTTATGCCGCTCGACGGGTGGAGATGCTATATAAATGGCGAGTATTTCTGCGAGGACGAAATACTCGCCGCGGACATAAAACTGAGAGATAAATTCGGAATGTCCCGCCGCCACGGCGAAATGGTTCAGCCGTGGTTTCGGAACAAGTTTTTCCCCGAGCCGAAACCGAGCGGAAGAATCACTCTTTCGTTCGAATTCATCGTTAAAGACCGCCCGAAAAACATCTCGCTCATGACCGAAGATCCCAATGCGGACATAAGCATAAACGGAATTTCGTTAAACGACGTAAAAACCGAAAACGGATATATCGACGTATGTTTCAAAACCAAGAAAATACCCGAAAACGCTATGAAAATCGGGATTAACAAAATCGATATTTCCTTCGATTTTACCGACCGTTACGACATCGAAGCCGTATACTTAATCGGAGATTTCGGAGTGTCTATGAGCGACGAAATAACGGCTATGCCGAAGAAACTTCGCTTAGGCGATATCTCGGCTCAAGGGTTTAAATATTACGGCGGCAGAATAAAACTGTCTGCGCCGCTTTCAAACGGAAATTACAAAGTATCGGCAAACGAACTACCCGCGGCGATCGCGTATTTCAACAATTCCCCCGTAGCGTTTATGCCCTATGAAACGGAATTTTCGGTAACGGATGAAAAACTCACGGCGGAAATAGTTTTAACTCGCCAAAATACATTCGGCACGACGATAAACGGCAGCGCGCGCCAAGGCTTGATTAAACAAGGCTTACCCGAACGCTTACGTTTATATCGCAAAAAATAAAATTATAGGAATTTATCGATGAAAAAACTCGCATGCATTCTCGCGGCTTTAACGCTTTTAAACGCCGCTTTGATTTCCTGCGCGGCAGGCGGAACGACCGACAGCGGCGATAAGGAATCCTCTTCCGTCTCGGACAGTGTTTCCGAAAGCTTTAGCGAAAGCGAAGCCGAACAAACGAGCGAAAGCGAATCCGAAAGCGAAATCCCCGACAACACGGTTGCGGGCCACACCGTTTTTGCTTTCAAAGAGGGCAAAATACGCTTCGAAGCGGAGGAAGCCGACGTTACGCATTATAAAAAGTCGGGCGATAACCCGACAATCGTAGTCGAACGCGAAGACGCGTCCGGCGGAAAGTTTTTGGCCGCGGCGACGGGTGCGGTTGACGATAGCCAATATTTCGAATTTTCGCTCGTCCTCGATTTCAACGCCGAAATTTCCATGACCGCGGCTTACGCACAGACGAACAAGTGGAAGAGTTACGACGAGGATATGACCGAATCGTACACCTACATCGTAGACGGCAACCGCAACATGATGATTTCGCAGGAAAAAACAGTGCTTAAAGCGAGGGAAGACATTACAAAATGGGAAACTTTTTCCTATACGCCCATCACTCTCCCCGCAGGCGACCACACTTTCCGCGTTAAAGTTGCCAAAAATACGGGAAAAGGCAACCCGAATATCGATTATCTCGATTTCGAGTTTATCGAAAAGGATTACGTTTCGGAAGACGACGAGAACGTCCCCGAGGGCGATTTCCACAGCAAACTTCAATACGATTATCTTAGCGATTCAAACTTCGAAAACGTTACGGCATACGCGAACGGAATTCAGGAACTCAGTCGTCCTAAGGGTAATATTCTCGACTTTTCCGCCGACGTTGCGGATAGTTCGGCTTACGTTTTGCAATATTCCTCCTCGCCCGATTTTTCCGCCGCAACGACAATCGAAGGGCTTAACAAAAAGCAATATCGCCTTTACAATCTGAAACTCGGCGAAACTGTTTATTGGCGCGCGGGAACAACAACGCAAAACGTAAAAAACGGCAAGGTTCACACGCTTACCGTTTCGTCTCGGAAAATCAGAAATCTGTATATCGACGGGGTGACGAACGTCCGCGATATCGGCGGATATAAATCTTCGCTTTCGGAAAACGGAAGGATAAGGCAAGGGCTTTATTTCCGCGGCGCGAACATCGATTTCATCTCCGCGGACGGTAAAAGAGAGCTGCTCCGCCTCGGCGTAAAACAGGAAATCGATTTAAGAGACGCCTATCAATGCGGCGGACCTTACGTAAGCGGAATAAATTATACAGCCGTTCCCATTCCGTCGGGTACGGAAGGGACAAGGTTTGAGGAATTCGCAGAAGAATACAAAATTATTTTCGGACTGATCGCAAAAGCCGATAAATCGCCCGTATATCTCCACTGCACCGCGGGCGCGGACAGAACGGGAATCTGCACGTTTATGCTTCTCACCCTTTGCGGCGCGGACTACGAGGACATCGCGAGAGATTATCTTTTCACAAACTTCTCCACGCACGGCTCGAGGGCTTCGAACTATCAGACGGAATTCAAAAAATGGTGGTCAAAGCTCGACGCGTTCGACGGAGACACCAAGGCGGACAAAGCCAAATCCTGGCTTATCTCCAAAGGAATCCCCGAAGAGCAAACGGAAGCAATCCGCAAAATCTTCGTCGAAAACTATTAAAACTAAAAGACCCGAGGTTTTGCAAAATTCGCAAAACCTCGGGTTTTTGTGTGTTGTTTTATAAATTCTCCATTCGGCACTTAAAGCAAAACGAATGACATAAAGTGTTCCCACTCGACGGAATAGGCAAAGCAGGTGCAATTTCAATTGCTCCTGCTTTGCGTATAAGTTCTCTGTTGAATTGGGGGAAATGCCGTCGCCGCGATTTTATTGTTATCAAACAAATTCAAAACGGCAAAGAGGGGCTTCCTTAGCCTTGAAATAAGCGTAAAATACCTGTTAATCGACTTATAGCCAAACTTTTAAATATAAAGTGAGTTTTTTTCATTTGTTTTTTTCGTCTTTTTAAAAAGGTATTCAGCGAGAAAACGATTCCGAATGCAGAGATTAGAACCAGGAGGCGGAACCACGTTCCGTCTGATATCCAAATACGGACGTACCACCAGGCGAACGAAGTTTTTTGATTATAATAGAGCGGATTTAACAGAGCGTAAATAAATAATCCTATAAACACTGCCGTGGAAGTTATAAGCGTTATCAAAAGGATAATATCTTTTTTGTCTAATAAAATTTCTTTTTCTTTTATTATGATC
>JAJWOJ010000160.1 GCA_021635425.1 Clostridiales bacterium
TATTCACGTTCAAAGTGTACGCGCTGTTCGCAAGACCGAAAAGACTGTCGAGATTTCTTTCTATAAAATCGGCGTTTATCGAGAGTTTTTCGGGTTTGTGCGACACGTTTGAAAACGCGATTGATTTTATACCGAAAAAATTACCCTCAAGCCCTGCGGAAACGGTGCCGGAATAACACGTATCGCTCCCGAGGTTATTGCCGAGGTTGATACCCGAACAAACCATATCGAAAGGCTTTTCCGAAAAGTAATGGCAAGCGAATTTAACGCAATCGGCGGGAGTTCCGCCGAGAGTGTACGCTTCGTATTTGTCGGATAAGCAGTGAGACTTAAAGACGAGATTTTTATAAATACTCAAAGAATGAGAAAATGCCGAACGATTTCCGTCCGGCGCAACTACGGTAACAATATGACCTTTTTCAGACAGAGCGTCCGCGAGGGTTTTTATACCCTCGCTTTCGATTCCGTCATCGTTTGTTACCAAAATTCTCATACGGGATATACCCCGTTGTTGTTTTTAGCCATATTTTTATCGACGCCCTTCTCGTTTGCAAGTCTCCACTTGAAGAAATTGACGGCAACTTCGTTGAAAAGCGCGTAGGAAAGGATATCTTCCGTTTTATCGGAATATTCGGCAACTTCGTTTTTATACTTCTCGTATTCGGGTTTGATAAGATCGGCGGGACGGCAAGTTATAATCTTCTCGTCCTTGACAACCTTTTTGACGACTTCCGGATCGGGGTTAGCGGGAAGTTTGCCGTATTCGCCCTTTAAAAGACCTTTAAATTCCTTCGTTACCATTTTGTATCTTTCGCCCGAAAGAACGTTGAGAACGGCTTGCGTTCCGACGATCTGGCTGGAAGGAGTTACGAGCGGCGGATAACCGCAATCTTTTCTTACGTTGGGAACTTCCTTCAAAACGTCGTCGAGCTTATCGAGTTTGTTCTGCTGTTTAAGCTGATTCATAAGGTTGGAAAGCATTCCGCCCGGAACCTGATATACAAGCGTGTTAACGTCTACTTTTCTTACGTTCGGGTTAAGATATCCCGCTTTTTCGAGATCGTTTGCAACCGTCTTGAAATAGTTCGTTATGGGAATAAGCTTCTGAAGATCGATACCCGTATCGTAAGGCGTGCCTTCGAGGGTTTTTACGAGAGCTTCCGTCGTCGGCTGAGAAGTACCGTTACCGAGAGGCGAAAGAGCCGTATCTACGATATCGCAACCCGCTTCGATGGCTTTGAGGTTTACCATATCGCCCGTACCCGTCGTATTATGCGTATGAAGATGAACCAAGGTGGTGGGCTTCAACGCCTTTTTAAGGCTCGAAATAAGGTCGTATGCGGTGTACGGCAACAAGAGGTTTGCCATATCCTTTACGCAGATATTGTCCGCACCGAGAGCTTCGCATTCCTTTGCAAGGTTTACGAAATATTCGTTCGTGTGTACGGGGCTTGTCGTGTAAGAAATCGCGACTTCGCAGATTCCGCCGTATTTCTTGATTGCCTTTATAGACGTTTTAAGGTTTCTCACGTCGTTCAACGCGTCGAAAACTCTTATTACGTCTACGCCGTTTTTAATCGAATATTCGATGAATTTCTCAACGACGTCGTCGGAATAATGCTTATACCCAAGAAGATTCTGACCTCTTAAAAGCATCTGAATCTTAGTCTTTTTGAGGTGAGATTTCAGAATGCGAAGTCTTTCCCACGGATCCTCGTGAAGGAATCTGAGGCAGGAATCGAAAGTCGCTCCGCCCCACGCTTCGAGAGAATAATACCCTATATCGTCCAATTTATCGAGCATCGGGAGCATCTGCTCCGTCGTCATACGAGTCGCCGCCTGCGACTGATGCGCGTCGCGGAGAATCGTTTCTGTTATCATTACTTTTTTTGCCATAATTATTTCTCCTTATAACTTAGAAACACTTACTTAGCCGAAGAGGGCAAGAAGAACGCCCGCGGCAATCGCGGAACCGATAACGCCCGCAACGTTCGGACCCATCGCATGCATGAGAAGGTGGTTGTCGGGATCGGTTTCTCTGCCTACGTCCTGAGAAATTCTCGCCGCCATAGGAACTGCCGAAACGCCCGCGGAACCGATGAGCGGGTTGATTTTTCCGCCCGAAAGTTTGCACATAAGCTTACCGACAAGAAGTCCGCCGAGAGTACCCATGCAGAACGCGAAGAGGCCGAGAAGTATAATTTTTATCGTGTTGAAAGACAGGAAGAGCGCGCCCGTTGCCTTAGAACCGACCATAACGCCAAGGAAGATGGTTATGGTGTTCATAAGTCCGTTCTGAGCGGTGTCTACAAGTCTGCCGCAAACGCCCGATTCCCTCAGGAGGTTTCCGAGCATGAGCATTCCGAGAAGAGGCATTGCGTCGGGAAGCAACACGCCGACGACCAAAGATACGACTATCGGGAAAGCAACTCTTTCAAGCTTGGAAACTTTGCGGAGCTGTTTCATTTTTATCGCTCTTTCTTTCTTGGTCGTAACAGCTCTCATGATGGGCTTCTGAATTATAGGAATCAAAGCCATGTAAGAATATGCAGCAATCGCTATTGCGGGAAGAAGGTCTTCCGCAAGCTTTTTGGCAACGTAAATAGCCGTAGGACCGTCCGCGCCGCCGATGATAGCGATAGCCGCAGCGGCTGCATCCGTAAAGCCGAGCAAATACGCGCCGAAGAAGGTTATGAATATACCGAGCTGTGCCGCCGCGCCCATAAGCATGCTCTTCGGATTTGCGATAAGCGGACCGAAATCGGTCATCGCGCCTATCCCCAAGAAGATGATCGGCGGGAAAATAACCCAGTCTACGCCTTTATAAATGTAATAGAACAAGCCGAAATCTCTTATTACCTGCTCAGTGGAAACGGTAAGAGTGTTTGCGGCATACAAAACGTTGTCGATTGTTACCGCATTGTTTTCGAGATAAAACGCAATAGCATCCGACAAAACGTAATTTTTGCTCGTATCCGTGCTTTTCAACCGAGTAAGCAGTTCTTGCAGATTGACGTTATCGAGAAGTTTTTCCAATTCTTCCGCGGTACCCGTCGCAACGGTTGCGCTTGACGCTATCGACGTTATTTTATAACCCTTCGTTCCGAAAAGAATATGGTATACTCCCGGGACGTTGACGATAAACATACCGAACGCTATCGGAAGAAGCAAAAGAGGCTCGAATTTTTTTACGATCGCAAGATAGAAAAGAACACACGAAATCAAAATCATCACGAGATTTTGCCATCCGCCCGCCGTGAAAGTGCTTGCGAGTTCGTAAAGACCCGTACTCTTCCACAAATTATAAAGCGATTCTCCCAAATCGAGCTTTAAGAGTGAGTTTAAAATAAGGTTCATTGCTCTCTCCTTATCCGATAACAGCCATCAAAGCGCCCGTATCTACATTCGTGCCTTTCGTTACTTTGTAAGAAATTTTTCCGTCGCAGGGAGCGGTGATGTCGTTATCCATCTTCATTGCTTCGAGGATAAGAATAACTTCGCCTTTTTTAACGGTTGCGCCTTCTTCTTTGGAAAGCTGCTTAATCATTCCCGGCATGGGAGCGTTTACCTTCGTTCCGTTCGTAACGGCGGGAGCGGCAGCCTGAACAGGCTTAACTTCGGTGACTACGGGGGTGACCTGAGAAGGCGTTGCGCCGACTTCTTCAACTCCTACCTGATACTGTTTTCCGTCTATGGTTATTACAAAATTACGCATTTTATTTTCTCCTTATATTCTCTTGATTTTTTTAACGGTAAATTCGTTTTTGCTTCCGTTTTCGGCATAATATGCGGAAACTGCGGCAATGATCGCAACTCTGATATCCTCGGGAATCGCGTCGTCAGAAACTGTCGTTTCGGCTTTTGTTTCATCTTTTTTCGTTTCCGTTTTCTTTTCGGCTTTTCTTGCGATCGCGTCGGCAATTTTACCGAAACCCGTTACGCAAAGAATAAGGATCGTCATTCCTAAAAAGATAACGGCCATTCCGATCAGAAAGGTAATCGCTCCGTCTGCGGCTTTTTCGCCGAAAGAAGCGGTCGATTCCAATAAATTAAACAACATGATTTACCTCACTAACGTCTGAAGAGCCGAAATAACGTATGCTCTTACAAACTGCGGTTCGATGATGTTATCGATATAACCGTCTTTTGCGGCGTTTACGGGATCTGCGTTTTCTTCGGAATACTTTTCCGCAAGCTTATCCGTATCGGTAACCTTGAAATCGCCGAACGCCGCCGCGGAAGCCGCACCGTCGAAAAGAGCGATTTTCGAATTTGCAAACGCATAAGAATATTCGTTTCCGATAGACTTCGACGCGAAAAGCGTATATCCGAGACCGATTGCTTTTTTGGTTACGACGGATATTCTTTCGCAGCATTTAAGCCCCGAAACAAGGTGGCAGATCTCTTTCATTATCGCGGAATTACTCGTCGCCATATCCGCTTTGATGCCGAGCGCGTTAACGAAAGTTACGAGCGGCAAACCGTTATCTGCGGCAAAATATGCGAATTCTTTAATTTTGGAAACGATGCCGAGTTCAAGCTCTACGCCCTCGTCGTTCTGGTCGAAAATTACGGCAGCCGCACTTATTCCGCCGATTCTGCCGATACCCGTTTTAACTTCGGGACGGAACTCCGCGTTCATTTCGATAAATTTACCGTTATCGAATACGGCTTTCGTTATGCATCCGGCGCAAATTTTCTCATCGAGACTTTCGGTTGCTCTGTTGAGATCGTCGTCGGTATCCGTTACGATTTCCGCCGTTACGGGAAGAATCGAGAGGATCTCCGCGATTTTCGCTTTTGCGTCTTCGATATCGGCGATTTCGATCGTCGAGACCGAATTGTATTTCGATGCCTTAACTCCGCCGACTTCCGTCTTATCGACGTTTTTGTCGGATTTTGCGGAAATAACGAACGGACTTGCATATGCAACCGCCGCGTCTTTCGTCATGAGATTGAAGTCTGCATTTGCGGCTAAAAGCGCAAACGAACCGTAAAGTTCGCCTTTAACGATTGAAAATTGCGGAACTTCGCCCTTAAGATCGTCGGAAGCGGAAATAACTTCCGCAAGCCCCTCGAGAACGTTTACGCCTTCGCCTATCCTTACTCCTAAGGAATTGAAAAGGTAAACGACGGGTTTTCCGCCTGCAAGCGCCTTATCGAGACATTTTTTGATTTTGGCGCAATTTGCTTTGCTTACGCCGCCCGATAACACGTTGATATTTTGCGCAACCACGTAAACGGGAACGTCGTTTATCGTCGCATATCCCGTTACGACACCTTCGCCCTGCGCGTCCTCATTGTAAAAATCGCTATGAGAAAACGCATAAGCGTCCAGCTCGACAAAGCTGCCGTCGTCGGTTAAAGCGGAGATATCCGCTCTTATATCTTTACCGGCTTCGAGCAATTTTGCCCTGCGAGTTTTAAGTAAATCAATTTTATTCACAAAAACTCCTCCATTTTAATTTTATATATAG
>JAJWOJ010000161.1 GCA_021635425.1 Clostridiales bacterium
GAGGATAACGAATTGTTCGTTTGCCTCGTTTTCGATTTATAATTATTTCGCTTCGTGCGAAAATTATTCCGCATCATGCAAAATTTACTTTGCCTATCGCAAAACTGCGGAAGCTCCGCCTTATTAGCGGATTTCTTTTATCGGATTTCTTTTGCCAGATTTCTTTATAGATTTCGATAATATCTTCCTTTGTCGGCTTGCGGGGGTTGGTCGCCGTGCATCTGTCCGCTAAGGCATGTTCCGCCATTTCTTCGATTGCCGCCATATAATCGCCTTCGCCGACCACGTTGAGTTCGGAAATATGCAAAGGTATGGACATTTCGTGAAGAAGGAACTGAATATATCCGACAAGCGCGCGAATAGTGGTCACTTCGTTAAGATTCGAAACGCCGAGAATTCTCGCAAGATCGCAATACTTTCTCACGCAAGGCGCATAGCTCGCCTTGCTTCTGCTGAATACGCTGATTTCGCTGTTATATTCGATGATATAAGGAAGAAGAATGGCATTTGCTCTGCCGTGGGGGATATGGAACATCGCTCCGAGCTGATGAGCCATACCGTGATTAAGCCCGAGCGAAGCCGAATTGAACGCCAGACCCGCAAGGCACGACGCGACATGCACTTTTCTTCTTGCATGAAAGTCTTCATTGTCGTTATACGAACGAAGCAAAAACTGCCCGCAGATTTCCATAGACTTTGCCGCAAGCGCGCCCGAAAATTCGTTGCCGTTAAGAGAAACGTAGGCTTCCATGGCGTGCGTGATTACGTCCATTCCCGTATCGGCGGTAATGCTTTTCGGAACGCTTTTTACCAAAACCTCGTCCAAAATCGCCTCTTCGGGAGTCATATCGTCGGAAATCAAAGGAATTTTCGTGTTATGCTCGGTATCGGAAATAACGGCAAAAGACGTCACTTCGCTACCCGTTCCGGACGTTGTGGGAATGCAGATAAGCTTAGGATGGTACGTTTCGTCGATCTGAGTTGCGAACTTACGGATAGCTTTTGACGTATCCATTGCCGAGCCGCCGCCGACCGCCACAATATAATGCCCCTTGCAAGCGAGAGCTTCTTTAACACCCGCGATTACGACTTCGACGGGAGGATCTGCCACGACCTTGGAAAAAATACTGTAAGAAATGTCGTTTTTCTTGAGCGGGTTGGTTATATGATCGATAAGTCCGCTCGAAACGGTAAACGGATCGGCTACGATAAACACGCGGTCGGTTTTTAACTCGCCGAGGTGCGCCAAGGCATCGTCGCCGAAATAAATTTTAGTTTTTACTTCAAACTCTTTCATGTTTCACCTGTGTAAAAATTAACGAAAACGAATTTTCGTTTCCGAAACGGTTTACGTCGGACAAGAATTCGCCCCGCAAAATAACGACCGTTTTGTACGACCCGTCGTTTTATCGCAATTAAAACTCTTAAACCCGACTCTATTATTAACTTCATTATTATAATAATAAATTAAAGAAAAAAAGTCAACAATAGAGAGGATACAAAATGCATAAATCTCAAAAAAAACACAGTGAAATCGACATATACGGAAAAAACTTATCTACAACATTTCCTGTCTTTCCCGAGCGCTTAATTAAGCACCGACAACAGTCTGATCTCTTTGGTGTTTTATATTTGACATATTATTTATATAATGATATACTATGTACGGTAAAAAAACTTCAACAGGAGACGTTCTATGAAAAAAATAATTTTCGGTATAGTTGCCGTAATTATGACTCTCGGCATGCTGGTATCATGCAATTTTACATCCGATATCGGCTCTGAAGACAACTCTATATCCGTTTTACCCGACGATTCGACCGAACTTGAAGATTTGTATGCGGATATCGACGAAGCTCACATTACGGAATACTCCGCAAAAGAAATACATTCAACTTACTCGGTTATGTGCGATAAATTGAACGAGTCTAAAATGCCGGCGAAAAATTCTTATAGTAGTTTTTCGAAGGGCATAACATTGCTTGCTGCCGAAGACGAGGAAGAAAACCCCTTTAATCCCGCGGACTTTATATCAGATATTCCGTCGGATATCGTTGAATATTTTTATATCCTGAAAGATTACGCCGAAAAGGGATTTGAAAAGTTTTGCAATAACTATGCCGTAATCGGAAAAGATACTTTAGTAAGAATAAGGATCAACAACACACTGCAAGAGCTGGAACTTTCCGTTCGTGTGGGCAACACTTACATTTTCTATTCAAATTACTACATAAACGAAAAAGCGCAGAAACATATCAAGTATGAAGAGGGCGATTATCTTTGCGTCGAATACCATATGTTTACCTACACCGTCGCAGACAACAAGGTATCGTTTCCGATAAACTACAAAAGAGACGGACATGGCTACATTTTAAACAACGCAGATGATTTTGAATTGCTCGATATAACGGAAGCCTACGACACTTTAAAATATCCGTTTATAAAACATATCGATTCAAAACTTATTCAATCGTTACTCGATTCACGCTCCGCCACGATTCTCGGCGAAAGACAATTCAGGCAAGCGGTTGACAAAACGTTATACAACGCCAACTATGTTTATACAGGCGAATTTAACCTTGGCGGAATTAACTTTTTCGGCGGCGAGATTCAAGGAAAAGTAACAGACAACAAACTCGTTTTAAACAGCGATAAATACTATGTAAAAACGCCTGCTACAAATATTTTCTACATCCAAAACGGCGGATTGTATATAGCATATGGATTTTCATCCGTCCACAGAGAAGCCGCAGAAGACGGAATCAAACAGATATCCGATTACACTTTAAATCACTACAAAATCGACGAAGGCGTTCACAAAACCGATGACGGCGTTTACTTCGATTTGAAAACAGAAATAGATTTATCAAAGCCCGATTATACCTATTCCCAACACGACGAAAATATATACGGAACGCCCGATACGGAATTTATCCCCGACGAAGAAGAATACCATAACGTCGATTCCGAAGGCAATTATTCATATAACCCGTGCTACGCTTTCAATACTAAGCAAAGAGGATTTATGATTTTCATCGATTCGTTCTGGAATTAACCATACGACAAAAAGAGTCCCCGAGGGACTCTTTTTTGTTGTAAGTAATTTATTTCTTTCCGAAATATCTGTCAAGTAAACCTTTGAACGCTCTGCCGTGGCGCGCGTTGTCTAATTTATATTCATCGTCATTTCGCCGCGAATACGCGATTTTTCGATCCTTTTTCGTTGAAAATCCGCCTTTTAACCGAGCGTATTAACGCCTTTTTTGAGAATGTACGTTTTGCCGTTTATAACAACGGAAGTCTCATTCGGAGATTTTACTTCAAGAGTGTTTATTTCGCCGTTTAAAAACGTCGCCGAAATCAGCAAACCGCCGCGTGAACGCAAATTTTTAAACGCGACTCCTCTGTTTCTCCACTCGTCGGGAATGGCAGGAAACAATTCTATACAGCCTTGATGGTCCTGCAAAAGCATTTCGTGAAGGGCGTCGCAAAACCCGAACAGACTTTCGAGCGTGAACGGTCTGTAATGAAACCGGGTATAACCGTAATGCTTATAGTCGCCGTTTAAATGGAATCCGTTTTCGGCTACGAAACCTTTACAAAACTGTCCGAGTCGCTCTGCAGCCGCGTTGCCCTTTTTCGCCATAGCGTAAATCTGCGCGGACATAGCGAACGAAAACCCTACCCAGTAGCCCGTGCCGAGCGTTTCGAGGTTTAAAATCGTGTTTTCGTAAATTTCCTTATGCCTTTCCGTATCGTAGTTTATAAGATGCAACGGATAAAGGCACATAAGGTGCGAAAAATGTCTGTGCGTTTCGGGAAGATACTGCGTTTTATCGAGCATTACGACGCCGCTGTCGTCTATCGCTATATCGTCGAGTTTTTCGAGTATTCTCTCGTATTTTTCAGCATTTTCGCCAAGCGTTTCCGCATAGCCTTTCAACGTTCTGAAAAGGTAAATAATCAAAGCCAGATCGAAATTAGAGTTCGGTTCGAGATATGATTTTCTCGTATTGTCGAATATTTCGGGCGAAGAAGAAACCGGTAAGTAATATTTGCCGTTTTTCTCTTGCAAAAGTCCTATTATCGCTTGTCCTACTTCCCTAAAAAAGGGGTATGCCCTCTCTTTAAGAAAATCTTCGCCGCCTGCGTAAAGGTAATATTCGTCAAAACTCTGCGCAGCCCAGATAGTCATCGTAGGCGACAACGAATACTGCGCCCAACCGCCCATCGCCTTGCCGTCCAAAGTCGAACAGGACGGAATCAATAACCCGTCCACGCCGAAAAACTCTTTCGCGAACCTCTCGTATGTCGGCTTCAGCTTCCACAGATATTCTATGAACGCCTCGCCTTCTTCCACCCTGTTTGCTTTCAGATAAGACTGATAGGAAAGTTCGGTGTTCGTGTCGTGGTGATAATCTCCTTTCCACGGCGGCAAGCAATCGTTATCCGCAGTCCACACGCCCTGAAGAGGCATAGGATATCCGCCCTTTTTCGAACAGCATTTGAAAAGATACCAACTCTTTTTATACGTTTCGTCGATAAGCTTATCCCCTGTTTTCACGGAAGATTTCGCCCAATATTTTCTCCACGTCTTTTTATGCTCGTCAAGAAGTTTGCCGTAGCCTTTTCCGGAGGCTTTCAACAGCAGATTTTTTGCATAATTTATATAATTTTTATCGTCGTCCGTAGTTACAAGCGTATAATAAATTTCGTCGCCCGTTTTGTACGTTGCTATGCCGAAAGAATAATCGGTACGGGTGTTCTGCTCGTACCATTTAAAGCCGTCATTTTCGAAAAAACGCGCTTCAGGATATCCGAGCGACATTTTGTCCGCATTGTCGCCGATCCCCGAGCCGCCCTCGGGTTTGCCCGAAAGATATGCGGGGACGTGAAGATTTATTTCCGCTTTTTCGTGAAGCTTAATAACGCCCGCGTTCGGTTCATCAAACACAAAAACCTCGGCTATATATCGATTATCGGCATAAATTCGCACTACTGCTTCGTTTAAATCAAGAGAATAGTGAATGTTTTTTATGCTTTTATCAAACCAAAGTTCGATATGCCCCGCGGTGATTTTCGACGGGTAAGGCTTACCCATAAATATATCTTCAAAAAGCCTTTCGCGCTCTTTCCAATCCTCATCTTTACCGCTCATAGAGAGTTTAACGAGGTTTTTAAAGTTAAAGCCTTTTTCGAGCGTGACTTCGTTAGGTCGCAAATCCCACAAATCGGTTCTGTCAACCGTTATTTTCAAAGGATTCGAGCCGTAAACAAGGCTGCCGGTATTTCCGTTACCGAGAGGCAAGCCCTCGTCCCAGTTTTCTGTTTTAATCATTCTTTTATCCATTTTATTTCCATGGGTTTAAGCTCGATAATCGACTTATTGCCCGACTTATCGTAAAATTCCGTTGTTTGTTTTTCGTTACTGTTGTTGACTATCGCATACTTTCCGCTCGATTCGTAGAAGC
>JAJWOJ010000162.1:0-3646 GCA_021635425.1 Clostridiales bacterium
CTATAATTATAACAAGTGTTATAGAACGAAAACGACGGAGAATTTATGGAAGATATAATCAGAATAACAAACCTCGACAAGCGGTTCGGAAGCGTTCATGCGGTAAACGATCTGTCTTTCAAGGTTAAAAAGGGCGAATTGTTCGCATTTCTCGGCGTTAACGGCGCGGGAAAATCGACGACGATTTCAATTATGTGCGGGCTTCTGAAAAAGGACGGCGGCTCGGCGGAAGTGTGCGGAAAAAACGTTGAAACGGATATGGCGGAAATCTCGTCGAAAATCGGCGTGGTTTTTCAGAATTCCGCTCTCGACATGCATCTGTCCGTTAAAGACAATCTTCTATCCCGCGCGGGGCTTTACGGAATTTTCGGCGAAGAAGCCAAACGGCGCATAAACGAGCTTGCCGCGCTTCTCGATTTCAAGGACATCACGGGGCGGACGGTCGGCAAGCTTTCGGGCGGACAAAGAAGAAGAATCGACGTAGCCCGCGCGCTTATCCACAAACCCGAACTGCTCATTTTGGACGAGCCGACGACGGGGCTTGACCCGCAAACCCGCAAAAAGCTTTGGGACGTTGTGGGAAATTACCGAAAAACGGAAAACATGACGGTACTTTTAACAACCCATTACATGGAAGAAACCGCCGACGCGGATTACGTTATAATTCTCGATTCGGGCAAAATTTCCGCTTCGGGAACGCCGCTCGAGCTTAAAAACAAGTATACGGGCGATTTTATCACCGTTTATAACACCGACGAAAACGTCGTAAAAGCACTTGGGCATCCTTATGAAAAAATAAGGGACGCTTTCCGCATTTCCGTCAAAAACACCGAAGAGGCGCGCGACCTTATCGTTAAAAACCCTTCCGTTTTCAACGATTTCGAGATAACGAAAGGCAAAATGGACGACGTATTCCTTGCCGTAACGGGCAAAAAACTTAGCGGAGGCAACTGAGATGAAAACACTGATTGCAATCACAAAAAGAAACATCAAAGTATTTTTCAAAGACAAAGGCATGTTTTTCACCTCGCTCATAACTCCGATTATTCTGCTCGTGCTTTACGCAACTTTTCTCGCCAAAGTGTACAGAGATTCGTTTACGACAAACGCACCCGAAGGATTCGATATTCCGCAGAAGATAGTAAGCGGCATAGTTTCGGGCGAGCTTTTTTCGTCGCTTCTCGCCGTTTCGTGCGTAACGGTGGCGTTCTGCTCAAACATGCTTACGGTTCAGGACAAAACCTCGGGCGCGAGAAACGATTTCCTCGTTTCACCCGTCAGAAGTTCGACGCTTTCCGTGTCATACTTTTTATCGACGTTTATTTCGACGATTATAGTAACGCTCGTCGCGACGGCGGCTTGTTTTATATATATTGCCGCGCAGGGCGGCTGGTTTTTCGGCGTTAAAGACGTACTGCTCATTTTATCGGACGTAATTCTGCTCACCCTTTTCGGCACGGCTTTATCCTCGTTCGTCAACGGTTTCATTTCGACAAGCGGACAGAGTCAGGGCGTCGGAACGATTGTTTCCGCGGGCTACGGATTTTTATGCGGCGCGTATATGCCCATCGCAAGCTTCGGCAAAGGCTTACAAAACGCGATGATGTTCCTCCCGGGGACTTACGGAACCTCGCTGCTTCGAAATCACACGCTCGACGCCGCGTTTAACGAAATGGCTGCCCTTAACTTCCCGAGCGCGGAGATACGCGACGGAGTTCTGAAAGGAATGAAGGACGGAATAGATTGCAACATATACTTTTTCGATACAAAAGTCGAACTTTGGGTTATGTATCTCGTGCTTATCGGCGCAACGCTTCTGTTTCTCGGCGCTTACGTTCTGGTAAACGCAATCCAAGCGAAAAGGAAATAAAATCATGAAATAACCGAAGATAATTCAAACGATATTATCCTCGCCCTTATCGGCTCATCGATTTAGTTTAAAAAACGGCAGAAAGTGTTCCCACTCGACGGAAATTATCTAAGTTTTCTCCGCCGAGCGGGAAGGCTTCCTGCCGCTTCACTTCAAAGATGAACCGCATAACAAAAAATATTTTTTAAAAGTCAGGCTATAAGTCGATTATCTTGTGTTTTTTCGTGTAATCGAGTATTTAAAACGCCCCTTAAAATTCCGATGTGCCATGTCGGAATTTTAAGGGGCGTTCATGTTTTCGGTTTTAGTCGAGAACCGCTTTGATTCTTCTTACGCCCGCGGAGGAAGCCTCTTCCTTTACGATGCGGAAATGATGAAGTTCTCCCGTATGCGAAGCATGCGGTCCGCCGCAAATTTCTTTGCTGTATTTACCCATGGTGTAAACCTTAACCTTGTCGCCGTATTTAGCGGTGAAAACGCCCACCGCGCCCTGAGCTTTCGCTTCGTCTACGCTCATTTCCTCGAGCGTTACGGGTACGTCGGCTTTAATCGCTTCGTTAACCCGATCCTCAACGGCTTTGAGTTCTTCGGGAAGAAGTTTTCTGTCGAAATTAAAATCGAAACGCAGCCTTTCGACGGTTATGTTGGAACCCTTCTGATTGATATTGTCGTCTTTCAGAACGCTCTTCAACGCGGCGTTTAAAAGGTGCGTTGCCGTGTGCAGACGAGCGGTAATCTCGTTCTGCTCTTCAAGCCCGCCCTTGAACACGCCCTGCGGCTGCTGTTTGCTCTTTTCCTGATGTTCTTTGAACGCTTCTTCAAAACCCTTCGCGTCTACGGTGTACCCGACTTCCGAAGCAAGTTCTTCGGTGAGTTCGAGCGGGAATCCGAACGTGTCGTAAAGACGGAACGCCTGTTTGCCGTTTATTCCCTTTTCGGGGACGTAAGCGGGATCTTTCTGCGCCATAAACGCATTCTTTCTCTCTATTCCCTCAACGCATTTATTGAATTCTTTAAGCCCCGTCGCGAGCGTGGTCTCAAACTTTGCCGTCTCTTTGGCGATTTCCGAAATAACGTAGTCCTCTTTTTCGACAAGAAGGGGATACGCCTCGTCGTAAATCTTTTCGATGAAAATTTTAGAAACGTCGGTAAGCGCGGTCATCTCAACGCCGAGTTTTCTCGCGTAGCGGATAGCCCTTCTTAAAAGTCTTCTCAAAATATATCCCGCGCCGACGTTGGACGGAACGATTCCGTTCACGTCGCCTATGAGCATGGTGGAAGTTCTGATATGATCGGCGATAATTCTCATCGCCTTTCTCGCTTCCTCGTCCTCGTCGTATTTTTTGCCCGATTTTTCTTCGAGATAATTTATAACGGGCATAAAGAGGTCGGTTTTATAACCGTCCGTAACACCGTTCAAAAATGCGAGAAGTCTGTCTAAGCCGAAGCCCGTATCGACGTTTTTGTTGGCGAGCGGCTCATAGCCCGCAGCCGTCTTTTTATACTGCATGTAAACGTCGTTACCTATCTCGACGTATCTTCCGCAACCGCAATCGGGTCCGCAATTCGGCCCGCACGGCTTATCGTGGCGGGGGTAGAACCATTCGTTATCGGGTCCGCACGGAGTACCTACGGTTCCTTCAAGTTCCCACCAGTTGTCTTTTTTGGGAAGATAAAAAATATGCTCGGGTTTTATGCCTACTTTTTTAAGAAGTTCGGCGGTTTCCTCGTCTCTCGGCGCCGCGTCGTTGCCTTCGAAAACCGTGGAACAGATTT
>JAJWOJ010000162.1:3656-5423 GCA_021635425.1 Clostridiales bacterium
AAAACCTTTGTTAAAATGTCATACGACCACTGAGTTTTTTCTTTTTTGAAATAATCGCCGAGCGACCAGTTGCCCATCATCTCGAAAAACGTGAAGTGAGTGGGATCGCCTACGCTTTCGATATCGACCGTTCTCACGCAACCCTGAACGTTGCAGAGTCTGGTTTTGCCGGAGGGATGTTTCGCGCCGAGCAAATACGGCATGAGCGGTTGCATCCCCGCGACGTTGAACATAACGCCCGTAGACCCGTCGCCGATAAGCGACACCGCGCCGATGTTTTTATGTCCTCTTTCCTCATAAAATTTTATCCAGGAATTTCTGAGCTGTTTAGAAGTAATCATTGTTATTCCTCTCGAAAAGTTACTTTTACATTCATAATTATATAGTTTTATCTCGAAAAAGTAAATCGTTTTTGTATCTCTTTATCTAAAAACGGAATAAAATTTCCGCCTTTCTTCCCCGCCGTTTGCCCGCAAGTCGCTTTATCGACCTTTTTTATGACGGGCGATATTTTAGATTACTCTCATTCAGACAGCAAAATAATAAGAATTTTCCGCGTTATGCACGAAAATACAAAGTTGAAAAAACTCGTTATGCACGAAAATACAAAGTTTTAAAAGCTCGTCATGCACGAAAATACCGAAAGTTTTTGGCGGATTTTGCACGAATATACAAAGTTTTAAATGCTCATAATGCACAAATATACCAAATGTTTGAAGCCGATTTTGCACGGAAAAACGAAATTTTGAGGGCTTAGCTTGCACATATATACAAAATGTTGAGGAAATCAATTGTTTTTTCGAAGATATAAAATGTGGGGCGCAAGCCGAAATCGGCTTGCGCCCCACACAGATTCAATCATTTATAAAGGCTATAAAATGCAATCCGTTTCAAATGCTATTCCTTGTCTAAAAAATACTTTACTTCGTATTCATCTCTCGTAATCCATAACGCCCTTTTAATATTCTGAGCAATAGAAGTCGATTCGGTAAATATGATTCTATTATCAACAGGGCTTATAACATAATTATATCTTATGTCATCCAATTCAAAATACTTTTCCCCTGTCGCCATGTTCCATATATGATATCTGCCGTTTTCGTCATATCCCATATATACGATATCGCCTTCCTGATGCTTGGTTTTGGAAGCCCAGTATTCTTCGTTCCAATATTCAGCTATAAACGGATACGCCGCATAGAAAGACACATCCCAATCTGTAACATGTTCACCGCCCTTTATCAGCGTTATCTTTCCGCCTTCAATCGTATACTCGCACGTAACGGTACAAGTTCCATTCTTCACGCCATGACCGCCGTTGTACTCGTAATCGGTAACGTAAGACATGAATTTTTCGCCCGTTTCTGTATTCCAAAAGTGATAGTTTCCGTATTCGTCTTCACCATAGCAAACAAATCCCTGCTCGTCGGGTTCGGTTTGAACAGTTCCCCAATAATCATAATCCCAATATTCCGATACCTGAGGTCTGTTTATCGTAAACGGCGGAATAAATTTTGTTGCTCCGGTCGAGCCTCCGCCTCCGCCTGACGGACCGTCCCCCTTTATAAGCTTCATGACTCCCAAATAATACTCACCGAAAGAGGTTTTACCGCACACATACATCTGTAAGCACTGCAAAAACGATGAAGACGAAAGAAGCACTTCGCTTATTTCATTAAAAGTAAGATTATATTTATGATCGCGTATAAATTTCATTCCGTTAACAGAATAATATTGCGCCGCAATCATATCCTTAACGGTAAATTC
>JAJWOJ010000163.1 GCA_021635425.1 Clostridiales bacterium
AAATAAAACGAGGTATTATTAAAAATGAAAAAAATCATAACGGCAATTCTTGTGTTGATTATTTCCGTAACGACGCTTACGGCTTTCACTTCCTGTAAAGACGAAAATGCGCCGTCAACGGGCTGGAACGTCAAAAAATACGAACTCGAAACGGGCGAAACGACGGAATCGGGCGGCAATAAAACGGAAGACGTCGTTCATAAATTAGGTTTTTACGTCGGCGACGGAACGAAGAAGATTTCCGAAGTTTGGGTAAACATAGCAAAAATATATAACGGTACCGCGGATTTCTCCCTGAACGTTTATACGGGCGATCTTAAAGTGAAAAGTTCCACTCCCACATATCCCGCTTTCAAGCGTTCGGTAACGATTGACGAAGTTAAGAAGGCAAAAAAAGAGCGTCACGGCTGGGTTAAACTCGATTTCAACGATAAATGGAAAGATATCGCCGCAAATAAGCAGATTATGTTGACCGTTAATGGCGAGTTCGATTTCAACGAAATCGCGTTTGTCGGAACGGACGGAAAACTCCTTTCGGTTTCGCTTGAAAAGCTCGATTATTGGTATGAAAGAAAAGACGGCAGCGTCGTTATGAACGCAAAAAATAAAACGGATATCGCAGAACTCGAAAAAAGTCCGCTTTTCCTTATCGACGAGCAGTCTAAATTCGAACTCAGAGATAAAAAGTAAAAAACGCGTATAAAAAAAATTTCCCGCAATTTAATGCGGGATTTTTTTTTGGGGCAAAATTTCGCGCGGCGGACAAAAGTCCGCCGCGCGTTTAAACCGCCGTAACGTATATCGATTCCATGCGTATGTCAGTTTTCCTGAAGTGCGGAATTTTTCAAAAATCCGCGGACGCTTTCAATCGCATTCTGACACGAGGGAAGTTGAGCGTAGGTTTCGCTTACGCACAGGGTGAGCTTCTGAGCGTTTCTTATTTTGAAGAAATATCTTCCTTTTTTGTCGCTGTCGATTATGATGTTGCCTTTAAGTCCGTTTTCGGTTATGTTGTCAACAGCCTCTTTTGCGGAAGCGTAAGAAGCGTAAGATTCGGTGGAGAGCAACAGTTCGCCGTTGGAAGCATAAAGCTTAGCCATGAAAGCTTCGTCGATTTTTTCGATTATCCACTTGCCGCTGTATTTTTTATCGGAAGCCGAACTGCTT
Source organism: Clostridiales bacterium (assembly GCA_021635425.1). Taxonomy (GTDB): domain Bacteria; phylum Bacillota; class Clostridia; order Christensenellales; family Borkfalkiaceae; genus UBA10281. Next base: position 1,168 of record JAJWOJ010000163.1, read on the forward strand.
TTCGGCGGAACGTAATTTATTATGGTAAGGTCTTTTTCGACTGTGTCCGAAACGGGCGAATCGATAAATTTTCTCACCGATTCTATCGATTTAAGGCATGCGGATTTGTTAGGATAAGTCGCGCCCGCGCACAGGAATCTGTTTTGCGGAGTTTTGAGCTTGAAGAAATAGTTTTTGTTTTTGTCGCAGTAGTAAGTAAAATTGTTTTCGTCCGCGGCGTTTTTCTGAATGGTGGCGATGCCTTTTTTCGCGCCTTCCGCCGAAGAATAGGTTTCGCTCGTGAGCATTACTTCTTTATTGTTTGCCTGAAGGTAAGCAACGAATTCCCCTTCGCCTTTTTCTTTGATAAGCCACTTGCCCGTAACTTTCTTTGCGGCGGGCGTAACCGTTGCCGCAGTCGTTTTATCGTCTGCGTTTAAGGAGTCTGTTGCGGTTTTAACGTTTTTCGTTGTTTTCTTGTTCGTTTTTTCGGCTGTTTTAACGTCTTTTTCGGTTTGTTTATTCGTAGGATTGGTCTTTTTCTCCATGATTGTCTCCTTTGTAATAAAAAATTTGTGTTTATGATGTTCTTCGATAGTCGCGAAATCGTCTATCGATAATTGCGACATCGTTTCCGAAGTTTTCCGTTCGTCCTGTTCGGTTGCGTCCGTCTGTCGGTTGTTTTTCAGCGGCGGGGGAGCCGTTCTCAAAACGCCGCCGAGGCTTTTTTCGCCTTTGAGCCAGTCCATTTCGCACATTTCGAATTCCTGATGGCTGTTGTCGCTGAAGTCTACGTCTTCGCTGTCGTCGCTCTCGACAGGCACTTCTCCGAACATTTTCGCGTATTCCGCGTCTCTTTTTGCTTTATTCTTTTTCGCCGTTACGATTATTATCGCGATAACGAGAATCGCGACGGCGATAACTAAAACGGAAACGGCAAAAATATTGTTTTTTATGTATTCTGTTATTGCTTTCAAAAAATCTCTCCTTTCGGTTTTTTTCGGGATTAACCGTCAAAACCGACTATTTCAAGTCGATTATACAACTTATATATAAAACTGTCAAATATTTAACGGTTAACACTTGTATTTTGCTGTAAAATCGCTGTAAAATCGGGTCGAATTCACGGGAAATCATTGCGTTGAACGATTTTTTGTGGTATCATATACATATAGGGGAATATTTTCTTGTCTGTTATCATCGGGCATGGCGGGACAAAAGGTATTTTATGATTATTTTTTTCGATACGGAAACCACGGGGCTTATCCCGGGGCGGATTATTCAGCTTTCATATATAATGCAGAGCGAAACGGAAGTAAGGGCGAAAAACTTCTTTTTTGCCGTGGAATACGTCGAGCCGTCGGCGGTTGCGGTGCATGGTTTTACGCCCGAAAAGCTTGCCGTCTTGTCCGGCGGAAAGACGTTTTCGTGCGATATCGACGAGATATACGACGATTTCGCCGCGGCGGATCTTATCGTCGCGCACAACGTCAGATTCGATATAAATTTCATGATCGCGGAGTTTTGTTATCAGGACAGGCGGTTCAGATATAAAAACGAGTTCGATACGATGAAGTTTTTTACGCCGATTATGAAACTTATCCGCGAAAATCACAAGGGCTATAAATATCCTAAACTTTCCGAAATGATCGAGTATCTCGACATTTATCCCTACGACGTAACGAGAAAAACCGCCGAGCTTTTTTCCGTCACGGGCGCGGGCGGGCATGACGCAAGGTATGATTCGACGGCTTTATATCTCGCTTTCAACGAGGGAGCAAAGCGAGTGGAAGAGCTTTCGGATATAAAACGAAAACACGTTTCGCACTCGTCCGATGAAGATGATTTTTAACCGATAATCGACTTATAGCGCGGTTTATTGTGTTTATTGCAATAAAAAAACTTGTATGAAGCTCTGATAAAACAAAGCCGCATACAAGTTTTTTTTACTTGTTATTTGGTTAGATAAGTTTCTTTCCGAAGAACATGAATATTCCGTCGAGAATGAGGATTACGCCGATAACGATAAGGAAACTGTCAACCATTTCCCATTTGCTGACGATTAAAAGCACGCCGCAGACAATCGTTAATACCGCAGAAAGAAGAGCGATAATGCTTATCTTCGGGAAACTAAAGCATGCGAGCAGTTCGAAAACGCCTTTTACGCAAAGAACGATGCCGAGGATAAGAAGAATAATTTCAACGAACAGCCAGCCGCCTAAAATTATGAGCGCGCCTACCGCCGCCATCAACACGCCGTAAATGAGGTCGCCCTTTAAAATCGCGAGGACGCCGAGAACGATTGCCACGATGCCCGCAACGGTCATTGCCCAGTTAAGAGCCTGCGTTCTGAAAATGCAGAGAACTGCGCCGAGGACGATATAAACAAGCGCGGAAATGAGCATGTTTTTGTCTTGCGAAGAGCGTATGCGTTTTACTTTTGTTTTGTCTTTTGCCATAATTAACTCCTTTCGGGCGAATTTCCGCCCGTTTTTTTATTATTTCAAAAAGCCGTTTACTATTTTTTCTTCGGCTTCTTTTTCGGTAAGCCCTAAGCTCATGAGCTTTATGAGCTGTTCGCCCGCAATTTTTCCTATCGCCGCTTCGTGGATAAGGCTTGCGTCGATATTGTTTGCGTTGAGTTCGGGTTTTGCGGTAACCGTTCCGTTATCCATTATAATGGCGTCGCATTCGGTATGCCCGGAGCATTTGTTGTTTCCGTCTACGAGCGAAATGTATTTCTGATGCGAATCGTCTTTGGCGATCGACCTCGAAACTACGTGCGCGCCCGAGTTCTCGCCGTTTAAAGCAACGTGGAAATTTGTCTCGGCGTATTGCTTGCCGTGCGTCATTATTTTTTCGTGAATGACGAGCGTTGCGTTTGCCGCCAGCACGGCGTCGGTTTTTCTTATTGCCGAATCGACCCCTCTTATCTGAGCCGTTTCCATCGTCATCGAACCGCCTTCGTCGATTTCGATAAGGGTAGTGGGGTTTAAAATTCTTTCGCCCGTGCCTTCGCCCTCGCCGTAATGTTTTTCGATGTACAAAACCTTTGCGTTTTTGCCGATATGGAAGGCGTGGATTCCGTCGTGTTCGCTTTTAAGCCCGCCCGCGTTGTGGATTCCGCAACCCGCAACGATAGTGACGTCTGCGCCGTCCGCAACGTAAAAATCGTTGTAAACGAGGTCGTTAAGCCCCGTTTCGGTTAAAATTACGGGGATATCCACGCGTTCGTTCTTCGTGTCGGACTTAATGTATATATCGATTCCGGGTTTGTCTTTTTTGGTTACTATATCTATGTTGGCGGTGGTGTTTCTGCCTGCGAGCTTGCCGTTTTCGCGGATGTTATACGCCCCCAAAGGCACTTTTTCAAGCCCTGCGATTTCTTTTAAAAGCCCTTTTTCCGTTTTTCCGAATTCCATTTCGTCACGCCTCCTGTGTTTTGCGGGTTAAAACGTTGCACGTCGGGGAGGCTGTTAAAATTTCGGGCAGAATTTCTTCGCCCTTGCCGTCTTTGGCAACCTGTCCGTCCGAAATTACGATAATTCTTTCCGCAAACGACAAAATTCTTTCCTGATGGGAAATGATAAGAAGCGAGCCGTCCGTTTTTTCCGCAAGGTTTTCGAAAACTTTGATAAGGCTGTTGAAGCTCCAGAGGTCGATTCCCGCTTCGGGTTCGTCGAAAATAGTGAATTTACTGCCCCTTGCAAGGGTCACCGCTATTTCTATACGTTTAAGTTCGCCGCCCGAAAGGCTTGAATTTATCTCTCTGTCAATGTATTCTCTCGCGCAAAGCCCCACCTCGGAGAGGTAGTTGCAAATTTCGGCAACCGATAACTCTCTGCCGCTTGCGACGTCGATAAGGTCGGTTACCGTAATTCCTTTGAATTTAACGGGCTGTTGGAATGCAAAAGCTATTCCCGCCTTAGCGCGTTCGGTTACGGAAAGATTCGTTATGTCTTTGCCGTCAAATAAAATTTTGCCGCTCGTGGGCTTGATTATGCCCATGATGAGCTTTGCAAGCGTTGATTTTCCGCCGCCGTTAGGACCTGTAAACGCGATGAATTTTTCGTCGAGTTTAAGGCTTACGTCCTTGATAATGTCTTTTTTTATTCCGTCGTTTTCCGCGGAATAACAAACGTTTATAAGTTCGAGCATTTGTTTTCCTTAAGTCGGGCATAACAATATATAG
>JAJWOJ010000164.1 GCA_021635425.1 Clostridiales bacterium
GCCATTTCGGATTCGACGCCCACGCTCGCATAATCGGGTAAACTTTCCGTACCGTTAATGTTTACGTATATATCGTACATCTCGAGGTTGAAATTGCAATAACCCAGAAGCGCGTAAGAATTTTTGAAATAGTTGACCGTTTCGACGTTGAGGTTGCTTAAGACAACCGATCCGCCCGAAAGATTGAACGTTCCGTTGTTACCCGCCAGCCCGCACGATTCGGTTTTATCCGAAAATTCAAGCACGAACTTAGTGTTCTTTATCGTCGTTCCGTCATAAAATCCGCCGAAAATACCCTGCTCCGCGACTTTTGCCTTAAACGTATGACCTCTTCCGTCGAACGTTCCGCTAAAATAGGTGTTATTTTGCGGGTTATTCGCGTCATACACGCTTTTAGCCTGCGAAGTGAAATCGATCGTTTCGGTTATATCCGAATTGAGAATATAATATCCGTTTTTGACGAGATCGCCTTTGCCGAGCTGCAATACATCGAAAATATTGTCCTTCGTAAGTTCCGCGTCGTATGCGAACACGTCTTCGAAAACAAATCCGCCGACGTTTGTAAGAATAGTCATCGACTCGGTGTCTTCGCCCGCGATTTTAACCCCTTCTATATAGTTAAACTCGGTTTTCAGTTCTTTTCCGCCTTGCGAAGCGGAAAGAATTTTCGCGTATTGCGTTCCGAAAATCGCGGCAACGTCAACGGCTTCGGTCGGGCAGAAATCGAACTGCGCCTTGTAAGCTTCCGTCGGGCAATAAACCTCGACGGGGATTTTCGTTTCGTAAACCTTTCCGTCCGTATGAACGTACTTAGCGGTAAGAATCGCGTTTCCTATGCCGTTTGCGGTTATGCGAACTTTGCCGTCCGCCAATTTTTCGATATCGAAAAGATCTTCGTTTTCCGCCGTGAATTCGCACGGATACGCCGTTCCGTCAACGGTTACGAAAGATGAAATTTCGGCTTCGTTCGGGTAATCTTTACCCTGCCATGCGGGCGTAACGGATAACTCCGCCGCGGCAGACGAAACTTCTTTGCCGCCTATCACGATGGAATTTTTATATTCCGCGTTCTTTTTGACGGTGATTTTAATTTCTTTGTTGAGTCTGTCCGACGAGAAATCAAGCCAGCTTCCCGTAAAGGTCGCCGTAACTTCGCCTTCCGCTTTTGCCGTTATCTTGCCGTCCGAATACTCGACGACTCCGCTTGCGGAAGAAGAAAAACCTATTTCGCAATCATAGTAAACTTTGTTGAAAAGCACTTTTATTTCGGGTTCGAACTCGTCCCCCACTCTCATGGAAAGCTCGTCGCCCGAAAGATGGAGAACTTTAAGCTCGGGGAGATAATTTCCCATAGCGACGTTGATTTTGCACGAAGCGGAAGAATTTCCCGCTTTAGCGGTGATAACGCAGTTCCCTACGCCCACCGTAGAAACGGCGCCGTCATCGTCGACAACCGCAACGGTTTCGTCGGACGAACTCCATACAACGGCGTTTTCCCCGCCGTAAAAGCATATGATATCGAACTTATCGCCGAAAATCATATCTTTGGAAACAACCGACAAGGAGATTTTTTCGCTTGACGACGGTGTTTCCACGCTCTCTTTTACGTTCCCGCTACCCGAAACGCTTTCCGTCGCGGAATCGCCCTCTTCTCCGCAACTTGCGAAAAGCGACAGAGATAAAACGGACAGAGCAATCGTTATTAAAAGAATTATTTTCTTTATCTTCATTTTTTCCCTCATTATTAAAGACTATTGATAAAAGGTTCTATACTCGTGAACTCTTTGATATATTGAATACCCAAAGTTCTTACGTAAGTTTTGAAATTCGTCTTTATTTCCGCAATCTGACTTTCGGTGAACAAACCCGTATCGTTCGAAACGACAACCTTCGCCGGGAAAAGCCATTCCATATCTATGTGCGATTTTAAACTCGAGTATTTTGCGGGGTCTTTTTTGTACATTTCGATTTTCGAATACGCGTCGTCAAGGTGTCTGAACATCGTAACGATATCGCCTTGCTTGACAAATTCCATCGAGCCCGAAATACTTCCGTTCATGTTTGCCGACCAGCCCCAGTTGTTATCCGTAAGGCATCTTGCGAACCATAGTCTCAGATCGTCGAACATCTCTCTCATCGGCTCCGCGGCTTCTGCGTACATCGCTTTGAAATATTCGTCGAAAATGTTCTCCACGCTGAGTTCGCTGTTCCAGGCAAGTTTCGAATACATATAAATCGCAAGCACGTTGAAGCCCGTATCCGCGCCCGTCTGACAGCTCTTTATCTGCGGGAAGGTAAGGCTGTAATTGTTAGCCTTTAAATACTTATAGTAACCGGGGTAGAAGCTGTACAGATCCCAGAACGTAAAGAAATCGTTGTAGAATCCGCCGTAAGACCATGCCCACGTCCCCGGGTACGCCTTGCCCCAGAGCCTGATATATTCTTTCTGCTCGATATTCGCGTTGTCGTCGAACGAAACACCCGTGTGCAGGTGGCTCTGAGCGAAGAAAGGCGCAACGTTTACGCCGTCTTCAAATTTAAGATCGGCAGCGATGTTTATGTTACCGTTCGCGTCTTCTCCGAAAGGAGGTCTCGACGTATCGAGATAGGCGAAGAACATATATTTAAAGTCTTCCCTGCGGTATTCCGCATTCTCTTCAAGCTCCATCCATGCGTCTACCTTTTTGCCGACGTCGTGCATGAATTTCATAAGCGCGGCGGAATTTGCGTCGTTATGGTCGCTCTTCATCTTCATGCACGTAGTGCATTTGCACATCGGAACGTTATCCATTTGTCCTAAAAGAACGGCTTTATACTGCGGATATTGCGCCGCGGGATACCACATGAGCGACTGCTCGATTTTTTCCGCGCAGATAGTCGTCATTATATCGTAAGTATCTTTGCCGTGCGCCGTGTAGCAAAGCTGACCCGAACCCGAATAAAATTCGGGATAAGTCGCGCCGTATTTCGCCTCGGGCAAGAAATATAAACTGTTGTGGTTGTTCTTGATTTCCGTCGTATTGGTGTCGCCCATATGAATGGGAAGAAGAATGTCGCCGTAACTGTCGCGAAGTCTTAAACGATAAGAAATCATCTTGCCGTCCGTCGTGTCGGAAGAACCTGCCATATAACCTATGTTCTGACGATATTCTATATCGGAAATATCGGTTACGTCGTAATCCAAAAGTTTAAGATCGGTTACGTTTGTTCTTAAAGTGTAACTGTCGGTGAAGAAATATTCGAAGCCGAAGTTTATCTTCAGAAAGTCGTAAACGCCGTTTAAAACGCCCCCTTCCTTTCCGCCGATGATATACACGGTTTTATCTTTCGTGAAGATTTTCGTTCCGTCCTTTTTAAGAGCGGCTATATCGTCGTTTCTGTTAAGGCTTTTATAAAGCGAAGTGTCGCCGAGCGAAATGTAACGATTCGTATCGTTATGGGTAAGCCCCGTGTCTTTAACGAATTTGAGGTCTATGCCCGTCGCTTCCTTGAAAAATCTCGAAAGCTCGTTTTTTGCGTAAGACACTGCCTCCGTTTCGACTTCGGGAACTACTGCTTTATAAGTAGTTTTGCCGTTTTTAACCATATACGTTCCCGTGGTTTTATACGAGAATACGTGGTTTTCGTTGAAGGTTTTATCAAACTGCTTAAGCGCGGCGGTGTTTACGGCAAGTTCGCCCGAATACTCGATAACGTTGTCGTTATCTCCCGAATCGGGAGTGTTCGGCCGATTGCTCTCTGTCGGCGTACCCGTATTGTCTCCGCCCCCTCCGCAGGAAGCGAACACCGTTAAAAGAGACATCAATAAACAAAGCAATATTGCAATTTTTCTCATAAGCCCTCCTTATTTCACGTTGACGTAATAACTCTTGACAACGCTGTTATACGCCTCGTCAACGACGTATACGATAACGGTATATCTGCCCGCTTTGGTAATCGTTATATCGGAAGTGGTGACCGTAACGAAGTTTTCGTTGGAATCTTTAACGATATAATATACGAGAAGATCTTCGTCCGCGGTGAAGTTATCCGTAGCAGTAAACTTCGGTTTGAAAGTTTCCCCGACATTTACGTTCACCGTCTTGCCCTCGTTTTCGAGATTAAGTACGGGAGATTCGATATCGACGACCGTAACGATTCGGTACAACAAGCTCGTACCTCTTCCGTTGCCCCTTCCGTCCGTATAATTGTAAATTATGGTATATTCGCCGTAATCGCTTAAAATAAGCTTGATTTCGCTTTCGAAATCGGTGATTCCGCTGAGTTCTCTGCCGTTTGCGTCCTTTGCCGTCTCGTCGCCGTCGGCACCGCTTTTCAAAACGGTTACGGAGAGTTTTTCATAAGACGAGGGAGATAAAACGTCGGTTGCGTAAGGTCTGCCTATTATTATTTCCTGTCCGAGCGAACCTACTTCGTCGGGCAGACTTGCATATACGTACGGAGCCGCGCCGTCGCTTACCTTTGTAGACGCCGCGCTCACGGTTGTAAGCGACTGATTGCAGATTTCGCTTACTTTAACCTTAAATCCGCTCGATACGCCGTCGAATTTAACCGACATGAAGCACAGATCGCCCGCAAATTTATTTACGACTTCTATGTTTCTCGTGCCGATAAGCAGAACTCCGCCGTTTATCTTTATCGGAACTTTCGCGCCGTTCCAGTCGCCGTCGAGCGAATAGCTTTCGCCGTTCACGGCGGCGAAGTATCTTCCGTTTCTGCCGCTTATTTCGATTTCGTATTTATTATCCGCGTCGAAATAATCGGTTAAAGTTATGGTTAAAGACGTCGCGCTTTGTTTTCTGCCGTCCGAGGTCAACGGGATTTCGTAACCTAAACCGAACTGCGAGAACGTCAAGGGGTTTATAAACTCGAAGTACGCGCCTGCCGAGGTTGCCGTTAAGGCGGGAACTCTGTCCTCTATTTTCGCGGTCATGTTTCCGCCGAAATATTTCGTTATTTCAACCGAGTTGTCGCTTGCGTATCCGACGTCTGCGATTTGCCTTAAATCGCTTTCGATATACACGTTTTCGTTATTTTGGCACGCCGTTTTGAACTTAACCGTCGAATTTCCCGTAACGACAAATTTTTTCGGATCTATTTCGGTATATTCTCCGCCGTCGTAAGAAACGTAGGTTTTGGTATTGACGACTTCGCTTCCGCTTGCCGTGTAATTCCGCGCCTTTACGTTCAGAAGAGAATATTCCGCGTTTTTAATGTAGTATCTGTTTGTATATAACTTATCGCTTTCGAATTTCGGAAGAGCGTTCGGCACGACGTTCACGTCCGCCGCGATTTCTCCGCCGTAAAACATGTCGGA
>JAJWOJ010000165.1 GCA_021635425.1 Clostridiales bacterium
GCGTGTGGCACGCAGGAAATCAGGCGTCCTCGTTTTTATTGTCGGACAGAGGAAGGGCGATTTATTCGCAAAAACCCTTTAAATATGAATTCTTTTCCGACCATATCGAAGTCGAAGGGGACGATATCTTTGTGGAACGCAACGGCGACACGCTGAAAAGCGCATACATGTCGATGCGTAAAAAATTCGCTCCTAAGGGGAAGAATACGATTCCTCCCGAGATCATGTTTTCGAGTCCGCAATATAATACGTGGATAGAAATGGAATGGGATTGCACGCAGGATAAAGTGCTTGAATATGCCGATCGGATACTTTCACACGGTTATCCGGCAGGAGTTTTAATGATCGACGATTGCTGGTGTCGGGCATACGGAGACTGGAATTTCAACGCCGCGTCCTTTCCCGATCCGAAAGCAATGATCGATAAATTGCATCGCTCGGGTTTTAAGGTCATGCTGTGGTGTTGCCCGTTCGTCAGCCCCGACACGGCTGTTTTCCGCGAACTGGAAAAACTCGGCGCGCTCGTCAAAAAATCGGACGGAACAACCGCGATTTCTCATTGGTGGAACGGATACAGCGCGGTGCTTGACCTGACGAATCCGACGGCAACGGCGTGGTTTGAAAAGCAAGCATCCGCTTTGATGGACGATTTCGGTATAGACGGTTTTAAATTCGACGCCGCAGACCCCGAATATTATGACGACGATTTTGTGTTTTCCGATGGCTCGGAGCGTTCGACGCAGGCGAAAATATGGGCTGAAATCGGCGCGAAATATTCGTTTAACGAATTGCGCGCCGGGTTTAACGCGGGGTGGCTTCCCGTTGTCAATCGTCTTCGGGATAAAAATCATTCCTGGGATAACGACGGGTTGAACACTTTGATTCCCGACGGGATCGCGATGGGTTTATGCGGTTATCAATATCTTTGCCCCGATATGATCGGCGGCGGAATGGTTCCGGATTTTCATCGCGACGGATTTGTTTTCGACGAAGAATTGTTCGTGCGTTATTGTCAGGTGGCGGCAATGTTCCCCATGATGCAGTTTTCGCGTGCGCCGTGGAAAGTTTTATCCGAAAACAATCAGAAAATTTGTCTCGATGCGGTCGGCTTGCACGGCGACCTTGCGGAGTATATCATACAGACGGCAAAGCGTTGCGCCGCTTCCGGCGAGCCTATGATAAGAAATCTCGAATATGCTTATCCTCATAGCGGTTATGCTACGGTGAACGACGAATTTTTGCTTGGCGAAGATATTCTTGTCGCTCCGCAGTTGAAAAAAGGCATGAGTATGAGAGAGGTAATTATTCCCGACGGAATATGGGAAGACGCGGCGGGGAAAAAATACCGTAAAGGCAGCTATACGGTCGATACGCCGATAACGGCAATCCCCGTATTCAAAAGAATCGGCAAATAAAGTTAATTGCAGACAGATGAAGAAGATTTGCCGTATGGCGAAAAGTTCGTAGCAAAGGAATCAGGCGAGCAGAAAGTATACTATAATCGTTTCAACCGCGATTACGATAAGGAAGCAGATAGCGGCATCAGAACGAAAATAGACGCCTATAAGTCGATTAACGAGGAAAAACGCATAGGCTTTACCATTCCGTAAAGATATAAAACGGCGTTTTCCGAAATGATATAAGTGTGTCTGTTTACGCCGTGAATTTAACGGAACGGAAGTCTTATGAAAAAGTGCTTACGAAAATCCGTAAATTTAATAAAAACGACGTTTTGTCCGGTTTATGTTGATAAAATGCCGTTTTTTTATTTGGCGGAGGAGAATTTGCTTTGACGGGGTAAAACACGGAGAGTTTTTGCTTGCGCTTGATTTGAGGTTGCAAATTCGAGTTCGTGAATTTCTGCTTGTAAATTTCATAAATTATTTAAACTGAAAGCCTTGTGTTTTTGATCCGATATGTGTTATACTTATATTGGTATATAGTTTATCGGTATATAATTTGTTGCGTACCCGTGCGTTCGCATGCGCTTGCGCGCGTACGATGCGACATAATTTATGTATAAACCTTGCGTTTTAAACGAACGATAAAAGAAGGCGAAACACAGGATGAAGAAAAGAATTGCGGCTGTTTTGATTTTAATATCGGTTTTAATCGTGTTGTTACTCCCGTCGTCATGGGCGGGGGCTTTTGCCGCGCTTGCTTCCGCGAAGATTACGGAAAGCGCGAGCGCTAAGACCGGCACGGGGCTTGAAACGGGAGATATTCCCACCGATATTTTCCTCCCGACGACCTATCTTCAATACTACAAACTGAACGAGCCTTACGCGATTTGTCGTTATGAGGAAGAGGGCGGAATATATGTCGCCGTTTCTCACGCGGGGGCGATTGTTTTCTACAAATATAACGCGGAGACGGGCGAAGAGCAGTTTAAATCGGTAACGTTAAACGACGCTCCGTCGTCCGTAGGGGCTTCGTCGATTGCAAAATACAAAAACTTCCTCATCTTCACGCAGTGGTCGAAGATATGTTATGTCGACGTGTCCGATTTCGATTCGGTTGATACGTCCGCTCAGATAAAAACGGCTTACCCATGCAGTAACAGTTTTTCGGTTTTCGGCGATACGATGACTGTTACCACCACCGAGGGAATAGTTTATTACGACCTTTCCGTTTCGGAAGAGGGCAATCTCGTCTTCACCGAAAAAACGGGCATAAATTACCACTACGAAACAAACAACCCGTTATCTGTTTTAAACAGCAAGGACGGTAAAACCTATTATTATTCGCCCGACGCGAAAGCTATCGTGGAGTACACTCCTGCGACGCGCACTTCGGGTATCGTTGCCGAAAATCTCGAAGGGGTTAAATCGATTGCCGAAAATTCGGACGCAAACGACAACAGTTTGTATTTTTCGTCTAACAACGGCGTTTTTGCAATTACGGCTCGCGGAGCTTCCGCGCCTATTATTCCGCTTGCGATTGTAGCTACGGATGGCGAAAAAGACCTCGGCAAGCTTTGGAATCCTAAGGGAATCTGTATCGTTGACGATAAGTTGTGGGTTGTAGATTCGGATAACTTCGACAAAGAAAATTCGATAAACGCCATACAGGAGATAGACATCGCTACGGGCGGATTTACCGATTTTGCCATAACGACCAACTCCAAAGCCGTAAACAGACTCACCGAAAACGCGCAGGATATCGTTATCGACGGCGATAAAATTTACGCTCTGGACGATAGGAGAATAGTCGTTATTAACAATATCGGCGGCGGGGCGAAAGAACGCACTTACAACGGAATAAATCTCGATTCGGCTGTCGATAATTTTTGCGTGAGCGGCGACTATATCGCATACACGACGGGAAATTCGGCTTATTCTGCGAAAATCACCGTTGCGAAAATTTGTCGCGGCGAGGACGAGAACGATCCGATTTTAACACTCGATAAGCTTGAAATTTCGGGCAGTACGCTTGCGAATATTCGCATAGACGATATCGCGGCGATGGACGGAATTTTCTATTTCTTCGGAACGAGAACTACTCATCCTATTCTTTATTCGCTCGATTTAAACGCCGAAACGCTTAAAGTGAACGAACTGCATACGTTTGACGGAATCACGGGTTCGGGTTCGCGCATAACGATCGATCCGTTCAATTCGATATATTTTGCCGTTCAGGTTACGGGCGGCTACGAGCTTTACGGGCTTGAAAACGGAAAACTTACCTCATTATCGAAAGTTATCACCGATAAAAAACTTTTGTCCTTGCAGACCGACCTCGACGGAAAAGTTTATGCTTTGTATGAAGGCAATCTTGTGGAGTGTTACGTCGGCGGGGAGAAAGTTCTGTCGAAAACCATTACCACGTCGAAAAACCTCGGCTCGATAAAACCCGCCGTCGCGATGTGTTTAAGTTGCGATTCCCGCTATGCGTATTTCATTTTCGAAGGGCTTATCCTTCGTTCGGGCGAGAGCGCGGGGCTGAACATTTCAACGCCTTACACCATAAACATTCCGTCGGACTTCTCGATGAAGTTCTCAAAGGACGAGCTTTACGGAAAAATGCGCAAGGGCGCGAAGCTTTTCGAGATCAAGGCGTCCGAGCTTTCATCCGAGTTTTTCGCATTCAAGCGTTTTGCGATCGAAAACGGCTTTGACGATTACGCAGTGAAAGACCTCGGCGGGAAGTATTATCTCATATTGAAAGCGGGCAGAGCGGCGATTGCAAGAAAAACCGATTTCCTTTCGGATACGGCTTTCGGAATTACTTCGCTCGATACGACGGGCTACGCGATAACCGATTTCCGCGTTTACGCGTTGCCTGTTCTCAAAAAACTTTATGTGTCCGATTGCAGCGTTAAAAAATACGAGAAAATCGGCATTATCGGCGAAATAACGTTTAACGGCGACGACTATTTCGTTGTCAAAACGGACGACGGCGAGGGGCTTATCCCGAAGACCTTCGTTAAAGATTTGTACCTTTCGGAGTCGGAATATTCCGCGCTCGAAAACGCATATGTATACAAGAAGGGCGGCGCGGCTGTCTATTCGGAAGATCTCGAAACGCAGACCGACGAAATCGATTCGCAGAAGAAGGTCATAGTAGTTTCTTCGGACGGCGAATACACGAAAATCGTTTACGACGGAAAGGTCGGATACGTCAATTCGGATTCGATAATGGTTGACAGCAGAAAGAATCTCATGAAAGCCATTGCGATTGTTCTCTTTGCGCTTTCAATGCTTATCACTACATATTATTTTGAAAAGAGGTACCTTTTCAGAAAAGGTTTTAACGTTTGATAGCGGCTTTGATATGCCGATTTTGGGGGCTTTAAGGTAAGTGGTAAAAAACAAGAAGTTATTTATATACAGAATAGTTCTGATAGCGGCGATAGCCTTGTCGCTCGCATTTATTTACGGAAATTCGTTAAAAACGGGCGAAAAATCTTCCGTAACGTCGTCCAAGGTTACGGAAGCGGTGGCAACCGTAATCGTTCCCGATTTCAAGAATCTGCCCGAAGCTGCACGGCAACAAAAAATCAAGGAGATTCACGCGCCTTTGCGCGAAGTTGCTCATTCGTTGGAATTTTGCATGCTTGCGTTTTTTGTGTGTCTGCTTTATTCGTCGTTTGGCGGAAAAATCTTCGGCAAGTTTTATTTTGCGGTTTTGTTTTCGCTTGGTTCGTGTTTTTTAATCGCTCTTTCGGACGAGTTTTTGCAAACGTTTATCCCTGGGCGCGGCGCGGAATGGCTGGATATCGGCATGGACTCCTTAGGCGCATTCACAGGCAGTTTAATAGCTATCTTAGTTGTGTTTATC
>JAJWOJ010000166.1 GCA_021635425.1 Clostridiales bacterium
ATGAAAACAAAAGATAAAAACCTGCATAACTACTAAGAAAATAGAAAAACACTATCGATAATCGAACCGTCGGGGTTCAAATTTCGATAGTGTTTTCATATGGCGGAGAAAGAGGGATTTGAACCCTCGCTACGGTTTAAAGCCATACTACTCCCTTAGCAGGGGAGCCCCTTCGGCCTCTTGGGTATTTCTCCGTGCATGACCGAATTATTTGCGCAACGAATGGTTACGCTCCTTTAATTGCCTGTATATATTAACATATTTTTTTCATTCGGTCAAGAATTTTTCGGCTTAAAACCGAAAATAATTTATTTTTTCCAAAATCGCACCGAAATCGCGATAGATAGCCACAGACAAGCCGCTATAACAAAGCGCAATCACTTGCGGCTAATCGAGATATTTATCGAGTTCGCGCTCTACCCGTTTATTGATTTTCACCTTCGGCTTATCGTAAACCTTTCCGCGCGCTATTACCGTTTCTATACGGCGCAAGGCTCTCAAATCGTCGAGAGGATTTTTTGCGGTTACTATCATGTCGGCAAACTTTCCCTCTTCTATCGTTCCCGTTTCGCTTCCTATGCCCGCCATTTCCGCACCGAGACTCGTCGCGGAATATAATGCAAAAGCGTTGGTTACGCCGACGTATTTATGAAAATAATACAATTCGCGCCAGAAATCGTACTGCGTTATCCACGGGCAGCCGACGTCGTTCCCGAGGACTACCGGGATATCGTTTTCGATTGCCGCTTTTGCACACTCTGTTATCCCTTCGAAAACGATTTTGCCGTTATATTTTTCGATGTCGGACGCATTTGAAACCGACCTGTCGAAAAGGGCGTAAGGAAGCGCGGGAGAAATTGTAGCACACAAAAACGCATGACGTTTTTTAAACAATTCTATGATTTCGCCGGTGGGTTTTGCACCGTGTTCTATAGAGTCCACTCCGTTTTCGAGCGCAACCTTAACACCCTCTGTCGATTCGACGTGAGCCGCAACCTTATACCCTTCCGCATGAGCTTTTTCGCATATCGCTTTAACCGTTTCGGGAGGCATTTTTAATTCGCCCGGTACGCCTTTTTCTTTCGCGTCCAAAACGCCGCCCGTAATCATCAACTTCACTATATCTATGCCCTCGGATTTGCCTTTTTCCAATATTTCGAGAGCCTCGTCGACGCTTTTCGCCGCAATCGCGACAGAACCCGCCATATGCCCGCCGGGGACGGAAATCCCTTGATTTGCGGCAATGATACGAGGACCTGTTTTCTTGCCTTTTAAAATATCGTCGCGAAGCTTAGTGTCGAAATCGGCAAGTCCGCCGACGGTGCGGATCGTGGTAACGCCGCTCATAAGTTCGGTTTTCGCAAAATCCGAAACCATTTTATAGGCAATCGCACGCGTAAGCGCGGTACTCATGATTGTTTTTACGAGTTTTTCGTTGTCGCGCTGTTTTTTCTGAGGTTTTCCGTTGCCCGCAAGATGCACGTGCATGTTGATAAGCCCGGGCATAAGGTATTTACCGTTTAAATCTATAAATTTATACCCTTCCGTATTCGCTTCGCGTAAAGGCAGGATTTTGCTTATTTTTTCGCCGTCCACAAGGACGCATAAGCCTTCCTCTGCCGACATATCTTTCTTTCCGTTAAGAATTTTTCCGTTTATAATCGCGTATTTCATATTTTAATTATATATTTAATTTTATTATTTGTCAACACCCCCGACATTGCATATTAACGATACAATGCGGATTAACTACAAATAATACAAAACGAATCGGCGCAGTTTCGAGCGCCGATTCGTAAATTGCGATATTTAATTTCAGAACAATCGTTCCGAAAGTTTTTGCTTTGCTTTATTTTAGAATTACTCTCCGCCGAACGCGCCGAGTATCGCTATGCCGACAACGGTTATCGCTATTGTAAGGTAATGTTTCCAGGAAAGCCTTTCTTTAAGGAAAATAGCGCTCCACACCACGGATAATACGCAATAGCAGGAAATAATCGGAGCCGCCGCCACGGCGTTCTGACCAAGCGCGAATATGTACGCGAACTGCCCTGCGGTTTCGCAAACCGCGCCGATGAGCTTCGGTCCTTCGCGCTTTATCTGCGGCTTATCGCGTTTTATCGCAAAGGCGTAAATCGCCGCGACTATTCCGCACGCGAAGAAAGTGAGTTCGTATGCGACGTTTGCAACGTCTTCGTTCAAAGTTTCGAGAATAAACGTATCCGCAACGGTTCCCGCCGCGTCGATAAAGCAATAAAGCACGGGCAGAGCGAGCGCGAGCCAGCTTTTGCTGTATTTTACGTTTGCATGCTCCTGTCTTCTTTTCCTTATTTCGTCGTCTTCGCTCATTTCGGCAAAACCGAGTCCGCAAACGCCTACGGCGCAGATTACTATACCGATAATCGTCATGACGAGTTGCAGATTGCTTTCTATCCCCGCCATATCGAAGAAGAAAATAATGAGGAAAAGCGAAGCGACCGCTCCCGACGTGTTACATATCGGCGACGAAATGGAAAGCTCGATGTAACGAAGCCCGATATAGCCCAGAACCATCGAAAGAATGTAACAAATCGACGCGGGCAGGTATTTAATGATAACGTCAAACGAAATGGGAACTTTGTTTACGAAAATTTCGAACATCGCATGAAGACCCATAACAAGTCCGACGGCGACAACCATTTTCCATTGACTGTATTTATCGTCCGGTTTCGATCCTATTTTGGAAAACAAATCCGAACCGCTCCAACATAAAAGCGCGATAAGCGCAAGAACAAACCACATTTTTTTACACTTCCTTAAAGTTTTACAAGTCCCGAATTAAGCATCTCCTGAAGAGATGTTAAAATTCCGATTTTAGCGTGATACCAGGTAAGTCCGCCCTGGAAGAATACCGCATAAGGCTCTCTTATCGGCCCGTCGGCAGAAAGCTCTATCGAAGAGCCTTGAATGAACGCGCCCGCCGCCATGATTACTTCGCTTTCATACCCCGGCATTTCCCACGGAATAGGCGTTACGTAACTGTCTACGGGGGCGGATTCCTGAATTCCTTTGCAGAACGCGATCATACCCTCTTTGCTGCCGAGTTCGACCGCCTGAATTATATCGTGTCTCTCCTCTTTCGCGGAAGGGAAAACCTTAAAACCTAAGCGTTCGTACACTTCCGCGGCGAAAATCGCGCCCTTTTCCGCGCCCGCGACGACCGTGGGAGCAAGGAAAAATCCCTGATAAAAACTCTGCATTACGCCGAGGCTCGCGCCTACTTCCTGACCGAGTCCCGGAGCGGAAAGTCTGTACGCGCACCTGTCGACGCATTCTTTTGTTCCGCAGATATACCCGCCTATCGGAGCCAATCCGCCGCCCGGGTTTTTAATGAGCGAACCTACCGTCATATCCGCGCCGACGTCCGACGGCTCGATTTCCTCTACGAATTCGCCGTAACAGTTATCGACCATAACGATTACGTTCGGCTTTATCTTCTTGACAAACGCGATGAGTTCGCCTATCTGCTTAACCGAAAACGTGGGTCTTGTCTGATAGCCCTTGCTGCGCTGAATGGTTACGAGCTTGGTCTTTTCGCTTATCGCCCTTGCGATATTGTCGTAATCGAACGAGCCGTCGGGAAGAAGGTCGACCTGCTTATACGAAACGCCGTATTCTTTAAGCGAGCATTTGCTTTCCCTTATGCCGATAACCTCTTCGAGCGTATCGTACGGCTTGCCTACGGGCGATAAAAGCTCGTCGCCGGGAAGAAGATTTGCGGAGAGAGCGACGGTTAAAGCGTGCGTTCCGCAAACTATCTGCGGGCGAACGAGCGCCGCTTCCGTATGGAACGCGTCCGCATAAACTTTTTCTATCTTGTCTCTTCCGAGATCGTTATAACCATACCCGGTGGAAGCCGCGAAGCATGCCGCGTCCACTCTGTTCTTTTTCATCGCGGAAAGAACCTTGCATTGATTATACTCCGCCGTTTTGTCGATTTTCGTAAACCGATCTTTCAGCTCCTCGATTATCTTTTCCCCGAAATTATAAACTTCGTCGGAAATACCGAGTTCTTTGTATGCATTCGTTATATTCATCTTTAGTTGCACCTATTGATTGTTTTTGATTTTTTCTATTATTTCGTCAGCCGTTTTGTTTAAAACGTCGAGCTTGGTTATCACAAGCCCGCATGAAACGTCGCCGAAAATGAGCATGGTGTCTCCAGAAGAAATTCCGAAAGCCTCCCTCGCTTCCTTCGGTATCACTATCTGCCCCTTTTCTCCGACCTTCGCCGTTCCGAACACTCTTTTTTCGGCTGATTTTGCCAGTATTTGCTTTCCTTTCGGCATATTTCCTCTCTTATGTTCCGAAAATCCGCTTTCGGAATTGCGTTATACAAATTATACTTTTCATACCGCACGATTATAGCAGATATTTTCGCGAATTGCAAGCAAATAACGGTATATTTTTTTAAATATTTGCATTAAAAAAGCTCGCGGGGAAAATTGCCCCGCGAGCCTTCGGATATTTTCGGTTATCATTTGCCGAACAGAACTTCTTCCGCGTTTTTGCCGAAAATCGCGTCGGCATACGCTCTGTCCGATTTAGCCACTTTCAGGTATGCTTTGTTCATATAATTTTTTCTGTTATAATGCACGTCGCTCCCGACAAGGTCAACGAGTTTATGCTTTAAAAGCTTTTTGACGAAGATATGCTCCGCGTCGAAAGGACCCGAAACAATCGGTTCGGCATTGACGGAAATAAGCGTTCCGTAACGCTTCAGTTTTTGAACGGCTTCAACCGAACGAAAATACGTATACCTTTCGATATGCGCGATGACGGGAATATACCCCGCAACGCTCATCGAGTAACAAACTTCGTCGATATCGGGATCGTTTATCACGTCGAACTCGACCAAAGCATACTTTCCGCCGTTTATCGTAGGCATCGTTTTTTCTTCGAGAAGCTTCATGAAAAGCGAATGTTTATAAAAAACTTCTCTGCCGTGATACAAGTTGATTTTTAAGCCCGATTCCTCGGCGGATTTTTTCAATAAATCGAAATTTTCCAGAACGTTTTCGTCCGATTTTTCAAAATAGCCCGTGCGAAGGTGCGGCGTGCAAACCACCGTTTCAACGCCTTGCGCGATTTCCTCCCGAAGCATCCCGAGCGACGCCTCTAAACTATTCGATCCGTCGTCCACAAACGGAATAACATGCGAATGAATATCTGTCATACACTTATCCCCTTATTTTCCCTAAAACGCCAAAGGGTGGTTTAAAGTAAATT
>JAJWOJ010000167.1 GCA_021635425.1 Clostridiales bacterium
GGGATATAGCGAAAAAATAAAAAATTACGAAAAACAGCACATTTTATTTATAAAAAGACAAGACAACGGTTTTTCGGGGATGTATAATAAAAGTGTCTTAAATTAAATCGGGGATAAAAGGAATTATCCCCGTCGAAGGAGAAAAGATGAGAAAATCATTCAGATTCGGCATTTTAGCCGCAAGCATCGTTATGGCGGCGTCGGTTTGTTCGGCGATCGGCGCATTTGCGGCAAACACTGCGACAGCCGTCCCCGCGGGCTTCGGCGATTCGGTCGCGATCGACGTTTCGGCAACCAACGAAGCGCTCAACCGCTGGCAATATTTCATTTACGGAACGACGGGCGAGGACGGAACCCCTCGCGGCGAAGCCGTTTACGAAGATAAAAACGTTCATTTTCGCGCAACCGAAAACGGCAGAACGGGCAACGCGATGTGGGTAGACAAAAAAACGGAGGAAGGTTCGCTCACCGCTTATCCTTACGCCGTCGACGTTACGCCCGACCAAAATTATAAAATAACGGCTTACGTGAAGAGCGTTTGCGATGAGAGCGACGAAAATTCGGTTTCGTTTATGATTAAAGAACTCGACGAAAACGGCGTGAAGACGGCAACCGACGAATTCGCCGTTTTATCGACGGTTACCGGCGCGACTTCGGGCTGGAGAATGGTTGAATTTATTTTCAAAACGTCTTTAAGCGGCTCGAAAATCGTGCCTAAAATAGAATTTAAAGGAAAGGGCGATTTTTATCTCGACGATATGTCGATAAAGACGACGACCGTTTCTTCAAATACCGTTTCTTACAGAATGCATGCAATCGGCAAGCTTGCGGACGGCGCGAACGACGAATTGTCGAATAACAACGAACCGAACAAAACGGCAACCAAAGGCATGCATACCTTAACCGCCGCAAATATCTCGTCCGATTCTTCCGACGGAGACGGCGCTTCGCTTCTTATAAACGACGGCGAGGTTTTCAAAACGAATTTTGCTTCTTTGTCGCCCGACAAAACTTACAGATTTTCATTTAAGTATAAACACCTTAAAGTAGGCAGTAAAAACACTTTAAGCATACGTCTCGATTACTATACGACGGCAGGCGAAAAAAAGTACTATATAGACGTTATAAACGGCTCCGCTACGGAGTGGCTCACTTGCAGCGTCGACCTTAAAGGCACCGAAGCCTACAACACGAAGGGCGTTGCCATAACGGCGAATGCGCGTTATCTTATCGACGAATTGTCGATTGTTTGCCTTGACGACGGAGATCCGATGCAGTACGTCGCGAACGGTTCGTTCTCGGGCGCGTATACCTCGGGTTACGAACTCGGGCAGAACGCAAACGTTGCGGTGCAGCCCGACGGAACGAGCGTTTTTGTCGCCGCTAACGGCGTTTACGACGATACGTTCGGATACAGAGGCTTTGTCAGATACGTTCCCGAAGGTCTTACCGCGGGGCAGAAATACACGCTTAGCTACGATTACCGTTTTGCGGGTGCGGCTTGGGTTAACAGCGTTCTCGTCTTTCACGGCGCAAAGGAAATAAAGAACATAATAAACGAAGAAGTTCCCGACGGGTGGAGCAACGCGGCTTACGAATTCACCGCTACCGGCAACGACGAATTCTTTTTCTACGGACCTTCATATTATTTCTGGGCGACCTATTACAGAAACGTTAAAGTAACCGACGCGGAAAATAAACAATACAATAAGAACGTAAACCTCACCCTTCCCGAGGAGGTTACGGGCGAAAATATTCTTGAAAACGGAACGTTCGAGGGCGATATCGGCTATAATTCCGACGACTGGACGTTTAAAGGCAACGCGGGCATTTACGGGCTTGTTTTCGATACGAGATACGAAGCGGACGTCGCGGGCGACGTTAAGCCCGACTGGAAGATTTGCCTTGACGGAACAAAGGAAAATCCCGCTTTTGCGACAAGCAAAGAAATAACCGTAGGGAAGAGAACGCTCGCCGTGGCTCTCACATGTTATAACGGCGATATTAAAGATATAATAATTTCCGCAATTGCGGGCGAAGAGGAAATCTTTACGGACGAAAACGGATTTATCGAGCTTCCCGAGGGAGTTACTTCGATAAAACTTAAATTCTCGTCCGAAAAATACGTCGCGTTCAAAAAGATAAGCCTTCTTTCTCATACGCACGCAACGCCCGCCGCGGAAGATATTACGGCGGTGGAAGCGACTTGCACGACGGACGGCGGCAAAACTTACGTCTGCGCGGACTGCGGAAAGACTGTTTACCTTGAAAAGACGGGCAAACTCGAGCATGATTTCGAACACGTTCACGTCGACGCGACGTGCGTTAACGGTGTGGATAAAGACGTCTGCAAACGTTGTAAGGGAGAATTTAACGTTAAAGTTATTCTCGGAGACCCCGAGCTTCATCGGTTTGAAGAAGTGATTTTAAAAGCCCCGACATGCACGAAGAACGGAATGAAACAGAACGTCTGCAAATTCTGCGGCGCGACAAGCGGACAGGCGATTATCCCCGCAACGGGCGAGCATACTTATAAAAACGGCGTTTGCACGGAATGCGGAGCGAAAGACCCCGATTACGGCAAACCCTCCGACGGTTCGGATAAAGGCTCCGAAAGCTCGATGGGCGGTTCGGATAGCTCGGGCAACACCGAATCTTATCCGCAATCGCAGACGGGTAACGGTTGCGGCGCCGGCGTAGGCGGCGGATTTGCGGCTCTCGGAATCCTCGCTGCTGCGGCAATCGTAACAGTTGCGAAGAAAAAAGAAGATTAAGCTTTTTGATTAACAAAATATTAAATGAAAGCAAGCCGCCCGCGGAATCCGACGATTCCGCGGGCGGGTTTTAAGTGAAGAAGTGTGGATTGTTATATTTTATCCGATACGGGCTTTATGTCTTTACTCTTTTGCAAGCGTTGTGTTTTCCGTCGGT
The DNA here is from genome assembly GCA_021635425.1 of Clostridiales bacterium. Lineage (GTDB taxonomy): Bacteria > Bacillota > Clostridia > Christensenellales > Borkfalkiaceae > UBA10281. Next base: position 2,932 of record JAJWOJ010000167.1, read on the forward strand.
TGTTCTTTTTGCTGCCATTTTATAGTGGCGTAGAACACTATCGAAAGAACTGTCGCAATCGTCCAGCCGATCGGCCAGGAAAGCCATATTCCCGTTGCGCCGAGTGCCGTGCGCGAAAGAACTTCGGCGAGGGCTACACGAAGGATAAGGTCGGTAAAGGTGGCGATCATGAATTTTTTCATCAGTCCCGCGCCGCGGAGAATTCCGTCCGAAACAAGCTTTGCCGCAACTACGAAATAGAAGGGCGAAACTATTCTTAAAAAGAGTACGCCGGTATCCATTGCCGCGCCCGTCGGGTTGTCGAGGAAGATGTAAACGAGCTTGCTTCCCGCGAATTCATAGACAAGAACGATGGGAATACACAATGCCCACACGAGCTTCAGCCCCGCGCGGAAGCCTGCTTTGATACGGTCGAATTTCGCCGCGCCGAGGTTCTGGGCGGTGAAGTTGGAGATTCCGTTTCCGAGCGTCGTAAGAGAAGTGATTACCATGTTGTTGAGCTTGACGGAAGCGGAGTATCCCGCCATTACGGCTGTTCCGAATCCGTTGATAACGCTCTGAATTATTATGTTGCCCACGGAAATGAAGCTCTGTTGCAAAATGCTCGGGACGGCGATTATCGAGAAGTCTTTTAAAAGTCTCCACGAAAAAGGTTTGATTTTCCCTTCGGTTTTTATGGTGCGGAATCTTAAAAATACCACGGCGAGCGCGAGAACACAGCTTATTCCCTGGCAGAGGAAAGTCGCCCAGGCAACGCCCGCAACGCCCATTTTAAACGCCGTTACGAAAAGAATGTCCACGCCGATGTTGGAAAGCGACGAGCATGCGAGGAAGATAAACGGAGTTTTCGAATCGCCGAGGGCGGAGAAAATTCCCGTCGCCACGTTGTATAAAAATACAAACGGCAAACCGTAAATATAGATGTCGAGATATAGCTTTGAGTCGGCAAAAACTTCTTCGGGCGTTTTGATAAGCCTTAAAAGCCCGTCGCAGAAAACGATGCCCGCTATCATCAGAACGATACAAATAGCCGCGCCCGTTATAAGCGACGTGTAAACGGAGGTTTTCATATCGTTATAGCGTTTCGCGCCGAAAAGCTGCGCCGCAAGCACCGAACAGCCGATATTGCATCCGAACGCAAACGCGATGAAGATAAGGGTTATTTCATAGCTGTTGCCTACAGCCGCCAAAGCGTTATCGCCGATAAATTTGCCCGCGACGAAGCTGTCGGCTATGTTGTAAAGCTGTTGGAAGATAATGCTTCCGAAAAGGGGAAGGCAGAACTTGCACAGAACGCTTTCCGGTTTTCCCACCGTGAGATCTTTATTCATTGGTTTTTACCTCGCTTTCGTCGGTTACGGCTTTCGCTATAACGTCAACCGTACCGTCGATTCCGTATTTGCTCGAAGATATCATCAGATCGTAACTCGCGGGTTCGCCCCAGGAAGTGTCCGAATAGAAATCGAAATATCTTTTCCTCATCCGGTCTGTTTTTTCGGCTTTGCGGATTGCTTCTTTTATGCCGATGTTGTTTCTTTCGGCGATTCTTTTTGCTTTATCGTCCGTGTCGCCGTAAACGAATACGGACAATACGTCAACGCCCGCGCCGCGAAGAACGGACGACGCGCATCTGCCGATAATCACGCAAGGACCTTTTTTTGCTATTTCGAGTATTGTTTTGCTTTCCGCTTCGAAAACTCTCTCTTTTTCGGAATAAAACGCCGCGCCGAGCAGCGCGCTGTCCGCAAAAGTATTGCCCGAAATCATTTCGCCGAAACCGATAGGTTTTTCTTCATCGTTTGCGATTATTTCCGTCGAAAGTCCGTTTTCTTTAGCCGTTTTTGAGATGAGAAGCTTGTCGTAGCAGACCAAGCCCAAACGTTTTGCGAGTTTTTCGCCTATTTCGCGCCCGCCGCTTCCGTATTGTCTGCCGATGCATATTACGGTATTTTTCATTTGTCGACACCTGCCTTTAAAAATCGAAAAAATATACAATTTCACGATTGACTTTTTTCCACCTATATATTATAATCTTTTCGTCGGCATATGTAAAATACTTTTTTCGTATAGTTGTCATATCAAAAGTGAATGACAGAGGGTGCAGAATATGTATATAGGTTACGATTATTACAGAATATTTTATTATGTGGCGAAATATGGCAACGTCACGCAGGCGGCGAGAGTTCTTTTAAACAATCAACCCAATCTGACCCGCGCCGTAAAAACGCTCGAAAGCGAACTCGGTTGTCCTCTTTTTATAAGGAGCAACCGCGGAATGAAACTTACGCCCGAGGGGGAGCGGCTTCTACGGCATATAAGGATAGCGATGGAGAATA
>JAJWOJ010000168.1 GCA_021635425.1 Clostridiales bacterium
TTCCTGCTTTGAAAGATTTTTAGGCTTTATTTACAGAGTGTATTTATCGCGCGAATTAGGCGCGGAAGGGCTGGGATTATACCAGATTACGCTTTCCGTTTTAGGTCTTTTTATGACGATAACGTCTTCGGGCGTTCCGATAAGCGTATCGAGAACGATGATCAAATATCGCGAAGAAGGCAAAAACGAAAACATAAACGCGGTTGTTTGCTCCGGAATAATTTTAACCCTTTTTGTGTCCGTACCAATAACGCTTCTCGTTTTATTCAGATGCCCCGCAATAAGCATACTTTTCTCGGACGACAGGTGTGCAGATCTTTTATGCACCGTCATTCCGGGGCTTATAATCACCTCGGTTTACGCCGTTTTCAGAGGAACCTTCTGGGGTAACGAGAGATTTTTGACGTACGGAATTATCGAACTGAGCGAGGAAGCCGTAATGGTTATTGCGGGTATTATTCTCGTAAGAAACGCGTCGGACGCGATAAGCGGAACAAGCAGAGCCATGACGGCCGTACTGATTTCGTATATCTTCTCGTTTGCAACCTCGTCAATCGCTTATTTCGTTAAAGGCGGGAGGATTTCCGCGCCCCGCAAAGAGCTTAAACCGCTTTTTCTCTCCTCTTCTCCGATAACTTTTATGAGAACGGCAACGTCGCTCATAAATACGCTTATAGCCGTACTTCTGCCCGCAAGGCTTATCCGTTACGGAATGGGTAAAGAATTCGCCGTTTCGGAATTCGGAAAAGTTTTCGGAATGGCGTTTCCGCTCATTTTTATGCCGTCCACGCTTATAGGCTCGCTCGCTTTGGTTCTCGTCCCCGAGCTTTCGTCCAATTTCTATTCGAAAAACTTTATTACGCTTAAAAACAACATAGAAAAAGCAATTAAATTTTCGGTGTTTACGGCATGTATTATAATCCCCGTTTTCCTTTTCGGCGGAGAATCCCTCGGCACGATCATATATGCCGATTCCGCCGCGGGAATTTATATAAAAAAAGGCGCGATGACGATGTTGCCGATGAGCATCACCATCATCACGACCAGCATTTTAAACTCGCTGAACAAAGAAAAGCTTACGCTTGCATATTACATGTCGGGAGCCGTCGCACTGATTGCGTCGATATTTTTCATGCCGAAATATATCGGCGTCGATTCGCTTATTGCAGGGATGTTTTTAAGCTACGCGATAACTTCCGTTTTAAATCTTATTGCAATTGCGCGGGTCTGCCCCGAAAAAATAAACGTTTCGGGATATATCTTCAAATCCGCGATTTTTATTATCCCGTCGTTTCTTGCGGGGTATTTCGTCAACAATCTGCTGAAAATAATTACCGTCGAATTTGTATCGGTAATAATTTCCGCCGCGGTTTCCGTTTTGTTTTCTCTGCTTCTGTATTTTATTTCCGGAATGCTCGATTTCGATCATTCTTCCGCGTTATCGTGCAAACGCAGAAAAGGAATTTTCCTCAAAACGGGAAAAAACGCAAACAAAAGCGCGTAATTTGCAATGCTGTTCCATATCTGCCCGTTAATGAAAAGCCTGTAAATAAGATATATGAAATAGCCGCCGTTTCCTCCGAAATGCTCCTCCGCATATGCCAGAAACTTCTTTGAAACGTAGATATATTTGAAATAGAAATAAAATCCCGTCGTGTTTATCATAACGGTACATATGCTGAAAGTCAGGGCAACGTATATAAAAAATTTAACGATCTGTTTTTTGAACGACTGCTCTCCTTCGTCGCCGAACATTAGCCCCGCGATAAACGCAAACAAGCCGGTTGAAAGCCCCACCCAGGGCAAATACAACTGCCCCCAACTGTTGAACACATAACCGATAAAATCTCCTGACAGACAGGCAAAAAAGCCCGCAAGCGGACCCAAAAAATATCCCGTTATCGCCGAAAAGAAAATGGTGAGAGAAAACTGGATATCGAGAATCCTCATTTCCAGAAACATGTTCGCAACAACCGACAACGCTGTAAAAACCGCGACTGTTGCAATCTTTTTCGCGTGCGAAAAATTGCGAAGACGCTCGGAAAAGAAAAGTCTCTTAGCCGAAAAAACATTTTTAAACATAAAAAAACCTCCTCGAAAAAGGAGAGTTCCAAATAAAACGGATTACGCGTTTTACGCATAATCTCTTTCGCATTGGATGCGTCGGAAAATCGCAAGACGATTTCAAATTTGTCTTTTCGCGCATATTCAACATCCCGTTATATGCTACTTGACGCTTTCCGTACTACTCTGCTTTTATTAAATTCGCCTTATTTTACTACTTTTAAACATATATGTCAAACGATTTATCGGTATAAAAATTTTTCCGTGTAAAAATTTTGCGCTTTCCGACCGTGAAAAATCGGAAAGCGCAAATACGTCAATCGTCCACATTGAGATTTTCGATGATTTTAACCTTCTTTGTCGGCTTACTGTCTCCGTGTTTTACGAAAAACATCGTTATAAAAGCAAGCGAGACGGCTATCGTTGCATAATAGAACAACGGTTTCATACTTCCAGCAAGTTCCATGATAGCGCCCGACAAAATCGGCGTTAAAATCTGCGCCGCCATGGAAGCGGTGTAATAAAAGCCCGTATATCTTCCGACGTCTCCGCCTTTTGCAAGCTCGACGACCATCGGGAAAGAATTTACGTTTATCGTCGCCCAGCCGATCCCCGCAAGCGCAAACAAAAGATTAAGAGCGACGATGCTTGAATTTTCATTCATAAACGTTGCGCCGAAAAACGCAACGGCAAGCATAATTACGCCCGCAAGAATACTCTTTTTACGCCCTATTCTGTTAGCGATCATTCCGACGGGAATATACGATATTATCGCGGCGCCCTGAGCAACGAGAAGAGTCGTATTATAATCCTTGTGCAAAACGTTCATCGCGTAAAGCGAATATTTAGACGTTACGGCATTATATCCGATATACCACAAAGCAACGGAACAAAGAATGAGAATCAGACTCCTCAGTTCGGGTTTTGAAAGCTTCTTTTCGGCGGTTAAATCGACAGCCGCCTCTTCCTCGGTTTCAAGCCCGTCTTCAACGGATGCTTCTTCCATTTCTTTAACCCATTCGGGTTCTCTTACCTTCCATATAAACATTACAAGCCCGACGACCATAACAAGGCATACCGCGCCGATAAACGGCGTGTAACTCATAAGCTGATTATACGTTTTTCCCGTTCCGAAAACCATCCCTAAAACAAGAACGAGCATTCCGCCCGCCGTTCCCATAAGATTTATCACCGCGTTTGCCTGAGATCTTAAAGGTTTTTCCGTAACGTCGGGCATGAGCGCGACTGCGGGCGAACGGAACGTAGCCATTGCGAAAAGCGTAACCAACAGCAACACGGCAAACATTACGAGCGTTAACGGCTGAGCCAGCGTTTTTTGCAACGCATATTCGCTTATCGCGGGCGTTATAAGGTTTTTATAAGCGTTAAACTTGGTTATATGTGACGTTAAATCGCTTCCGTCTTCAAGTTTATATACGGTTTTTCCGTTTTCCGTCGTTGCAGTGAGGACGTAATAGGTTTTAGTATCCTCGTTATAACCGTAGCTCGTTTCCGGTTTTGAATGATCTTCGTTATATTCCTTATTGATATTTACATACCAATCGCGAACGTCGGTCTTTTCTTCTTCGGTAAGCTCGTCGTAAAGCTTATTTTTAACGATTTTTGCCGAATAGTCTTTGACGGAATAATTTTTAGGCTGATCTTTTCCCGTAATGGCACTGTATTCGGCGTTCGTTATCGTATAATTTTCTTCGAAGAGATCGACGTAACCGCTGTTATCCGAAACGGAACCGAGCTTTTTAAGCTGTGCGTTATCGGCAAAAGTAAGCCCGAAAAACGCAAATGCGGCAACAACCGTGCCGATGACTATGTAGGGAGTGCGCCTTCCGAACTTCGACTTCGTTTTATCCGACAAAGAACCGAAAAGAGGCAACAGAAAAACGGCGATAACGTTATCGAGCGACATAATTACGCCCGAAATCGTCTGACTGAGACCGAACTTGTTCACAAGCATCATCGGAACGATGCTGTCATACGCCTGCCAGAACGCACATATAAGGAAAAAAGCAAACCCTACGAAAATGGTCTTCTTGTAGTTTAACTTCATATTTCACCCGACGGTTTTATTCGCCTTTATAATAAACAAGCCTGTGACAGGAATCGCATTCAACCAGACTACCTTTCTTAAGGCTGTCGAAGCATGCCATCGGAAATTCCGTTCCGCATCTCGAACAGTGCGGTTTCTTCCCGAAAACCTGCACGGCGTACAAAACCGGGAAAATTTTATCTTTTCGCTTGGTCTTGTAAAGTTCCATATCCTCCTTCGGAATGCCTTTTTCTATTTTGGCAAGCTCCGCTTTGATTTTTTTTATTTCGTCCTCTTTGGACGCTTTAAGCGCGTTGTATTTAGGAACGAACTCGCTGTATTGACTTTTAGCTTCCTTTGTTTTAGCCTTGAGCTGAGAAAACTCTTTCAAAACGGCGGTCATTTCTTTTGAAATCTGCTCTATCCCGTTCGAAAGATTGTTTATCTCGTCTAAAAGCCCCTGAGATTTTTTCTTGATATAATTAAGCTGTTCTGCGTCGTCGTACTCTTCGACGTCGCCGTATTCGCTTATCTCCTCGTTAAGCCTTTTATAAAGAGAAATCGACTCGTTATATTTGCCCACAAGCTCCTCCGCTCTTTTTTCTAAAAGCGCGAGATTATCGTTCACGCTTTTTAAAAAGTTCTGAGCGGCAACGGCTTTTTTTCTTTCTTCGCTCTGAGAAATTTCCGTCTCGATTTCGCGAAGTTTTGCGTCGATGTTCTGATATTCGAGTAACTGAGTTATCATATTATACTCCTTCCCCCGAAGACGTTACAATATACAAATAAACCTGTTTATCAGATAAATCTTTCGTCTTCGAAGAAATATATTTTTAAATTTTTAATTTCCGCGGCACATTTTTCGGAGAATTTCTTCATTCCGTAGTTTTCCGTGCCGTAATGCGTGCAACTTAAAACGCACAGTCCTTTCTGAATAGCGTTAAGCAAAACGTGATGAGGAATATCCGCAGACACGACAAGCTCGGCACCCGCCGCTATAGCCTGCTCAACCTCTGCATCGCTAAGCCCCGCGCCGCAAAAAGAAGCATATTTAGTAATTTTTTTGTTTTTATCGCCGTAAATCCAGACTTTTTCCGTTCCGAATTCTTTTTTATATCTTTCGGC
>JAJWOJ010000169.1:0-4837 GCA_021635425.1 Clostridiales bacterium
GATATAGACGGGCAGATATGCGAACTCGTGAAAAAGAGAAACGAAGGCAAAAGACCCGTAGCGTTATTCGTCGGCACGGCAAGCCATGACAGTATGCCCTATTATAATACGTTTCATAAGACTTATACGGGGCTTTTCGGTTTGAAGACGGACTGCGCCTTAACCGTATACGGCGAAATGAATTATGAGAAGATAGAATCGAAATTCCTTAAAGCCGACCTTATTTACGTCGGCGGCGGAGATACGGTTTTCATGCTCGACTCGTGGGAAAAAAGCGGAATAAAAAAACTTATTCTCGACGCGTACGAAAGAGGAGTCGTTATCTGCGGGTTGTCCGCGGGGGCGATTTGTTGGTTTGAGGAAATGTTTACCGACAGTGCGGGAGAAGAATATTTGTTTAAACCCGCGCTCGGGTTGTTGAAAGGCGGCGCATGCCCTCATTTCGATGACAGAAAGGATGATTTCGAAAAAAAATTATCGTCTGCAACCGCGAAAAACTATGTTTGCATCGAAAATTTATCTGCAGTGATGTACGTTAACGGCAAGCTTATATGTGCTTCTTCATCTTGCGGAAATTCGTATCTTGTCAGCGTAAAAGACGGTAAGGCAGCCTATGAAATCATTCCCAAAAGTGATTTTTCACAGTCCTGAAAGGTGCAAAAAGCATATTTCATGCAAAAATCACTTATAGAACCCGCAATGCACATATGGCGGATGTATAATGAAGAAAAAAATAAAAGCTTCGGGAATAAACGAAGCGTACGGAGGTCACTATGTATAGAATACTTATAGTAGACGATGAGGCAAAGATCAGAGAAGTTCTTGCCGAATATGCAGAATTCGAAGGATTTGCTTCCGATCAGGCGGCTGACGGAATGGAAGCCGTAAATAAATGTAAAAACGAAGATTACGATCTTATTCTTATGGATATAATGATGCCCAAGCTCGACGGATACTCGGCTGTTAAGGAAATCAGAAAGTTCAAAGACATTCCCGTAATCATGCTTTCCGCAAGGGGAGAGGAATACGATAAACTTTTCGGATTTGAAATCGGTGCGGACGATTACGTCGTTAAGCCGTTTTCTCCCAAGGAAGTTATGGCAAGAATCAACGCGGTATTAAAGAGAAACGCTCTCGCGAAGGCTCCGAAGCAGAACGCGACGTCCATGAAATTCGAAGGGCTTGAAATCGATATGCTCGGAAGAAACGTTCTCGTAGACGGCGTTAAGGCAGAGCTTACTCCCAAGGAATATGAGCTTTTATTCTATATGGTTAACAATAAAGGCATCGCGCTTTCGAGAGAAAAGCTTCTTTCGGACGTATGGGGTTACGATTTTTACGGCGACGACAGAACGGTCGATACGCACATAAAAATGCTCAGAAGCAATCTTAAAGAATACAGAAAGTTCATTGTAACGCTCAGAGGAATGGGTTATAAATTCGAAGCATGAAAAAGGGTATTTTCAGTAAACTGAAAGTAAACGTCCTTTTATATTTTCTTTTATTCAATGCAATCATTATCTGCTCGGTCTGGATATTTCAGGTTTTCTTTCTTGATAATTATTACCAGAACGAGCGGATAAAAACAATGACGTCTTACGGGCGGCAACTATGCGCAACCAGAACCGACAGTACCGAGTTTAATGCCAAAGCAACGCAATGCAATTCTTCCGGTATAAGAGTTTTTATAGTAAGGTCGAATTTTGCAACCGATGTTTTCGGCAGACCGATTACCGAAAATACAGACGAACTGAAACTTATAACAACGGCGTTGGACGCATTTGTCAAAAACGGAGGCTCTGAAACTACGGGTTTATTTTCTTCCGCAGACAATTCGGACAACGCCTTTTATTATTGCAATGAATCAGACCCGACTGCGGGCGGAGATGAGGACGTAAAAATAATTCTGACATGTTCGAGGGCAAAAATTACCGAAGCTTCTGCCGTAATAAGGAGAGAGTTCGGAATAGTCACGATCATTGTCGTTATTGCAGCCGTGCTTCTGGCATGGCATTTTTCCGTGAAGCTTTCAAGACCCGTAGACGAAATGGCGGAAGCGGCTAAAAAATGGGCGCAGGGCGATCAGACGGTTGATTTTACGCCTAAAAGAAGCACGTACAGCGAGATAAACGGGCTTGGCGAAGCTTTGAACTACGCCAAAGATGAGATATCAAAATCGGGCGCGCTTCAGAGAGATTTGCTTGCGAACGTCTCTCACGATTTAAAAACTCCGCTGACGATGATCAGGGCGTATGCCGAAATGATCAGAGATATTTCGGGTGAAAACAAGGAAAAACGAGAAAAACACACTCAGGTTATAATCGACGAATCCGACAGGCTTTCAATGCTTGTAAACGATATTCTCAATCTTTCCAAGCTTCAGTCTGCCGTTGACGAACTTAACGAAACGGAAATAAACTTATCCGAGCTTACCGAACGGGTTATCGGCAGGTTTTCGGATTATGTCGAAAACAAAGGATATACGATCGAAGAGTATATCGCACCCGATCTGATAACTTTTGCAGACGAAAAGAAAATCGAACAGGTAATTTACAATCTTTTGGGAAATTCGATAAATTACACCGGCGAAGATAAAACCGTGAAAGTTTACCTCACTGCGGAAAACGATAATATTTTGCTCGAAATCATCGATTCGGGGAAAGGCATTTCTCAGGAAAAAATCGCGACGATCTGGGAAAGGTATTACAGATTTTCCGAAACGAACACTCGCCCGGTAAAAGGTACGGGGCTGGGGCTATCTATCGTTAAAGCGATACTCGATTCGCATAAGCTGCAGTTCGGAGTGAGGAGCAAAAAAGATTGCGGAAGCAATTTCTATGTAAAATTCAAGAGGATAAAAAACAATGAACAACGATTATCTGAGACTGAATTCTAAAACCGACGACGAAGAAATCGTTACGAGCGAATTTGACGTAGAGCAGGAAAAAGTCGAAAAACCGGCGGAGAAAAAATTGACCGTCTGGTCGATTTTATTCTACGGGCGAAAAAAGCACGGGCAAAAATCGGGCGTCGATTTACCTACCTTCAAGGGTTGCTTCACCGTATTTCTGGCGATTTCATTTATTGCGGTTTTCATTTTATTTATCGCGCTTATAAATAAAAACACGGAGTTTCTTATCGTCGACGCGTTTATTCTGGCTATTCTTTTCCCCGTGTCGTCAATCACTTTGTTTTTTGACCTTAATACGAAAAAGAACGTGTCGATAACAGAAATTCTGAGCGCCGTTATTATAGGTGTTTTTATTTATCTGTTGGCGATACTGATAAGAAATTTCCTTTACGACCTGTTTGCGGATTATAAAACAATAGCTTCGATTATTACTCACGTTATGATAGACGCGATGTTATTCGTAACGGCGTATATATATGTAAAACTTATGAAAAAAGACGATATTTTCTCGGCAATTCTCGTTTGCATATGTATATATTCGGGCTATCTCGTAATGCGTACTTCCGACAGTCTTATGAACTCTCTGTTTGTCAATATAGACGGAGTTAAAGTTATGGTTTTCGGCGGAGACCCCGACGCTTTTGCAAGAGCGGCAAACTATTTTGTCGGAACAATTTTCAACGAAGGGTTGTATTTCCCCGCACTTACAATTTTTTGGGCAATCATCTGTGCAAGTATAATCGGGTTGACGGCTCTTCCCTTCAAAGAAGTCAGAGAACACGGAGCGACGTATTTGTTGTTTTTAGCTATTCAGATTGCATTGCATCTGATTTCATATTACGATTCAACCATACCTTCTCTGGATTTGTTGATTTCGATAATGTGTTTTATCGCGTCGTTATTCTGCGCCATAAGAATGCTTAACTACGCGCTTTCGAAATCGAAAATTTTAAAACCGAGGGAGGATTGACATGTATCCCGATAATTTATTTTGGAATGTAAATCTGTATAGTATTTGTCTTACGCTCGGTCTTATCTCCGCGATAATCGTATTGGACAAATACCTCACGCACAGAAAAGTCCCCGGAAAAGTTCAGAGCTTTTATCTTATCGTCGGAGTTGTCGCTATTTTTATGGGCATTATTTCGGCGAATTTAGCCCAATCGATATACCATTTTATTGAAACCGGAGAATTTAAATTCGGTAAAAACGGAGCGGGTATGACCTTTTACGGCGGGCTTGTCGGCGGTGTGATCGTGTTTTTCATAGGTTTTTTCGGCTTCGGGAAGATTGTGTTTAAGGAAAACGAGCATATAAAATATTGTTTCGACCTTTTTGCCGCCGCGCCGTGTTGTATTACGATTGCTCACGGATTCGGAAGAATCGGGTGCTTGTTTGCAGGCTGTTGCTACGGCAAAAAAACGGACGGATTCCCCGGGCTTTGGATGCATACGCCTGACGGAACGGGATATTTTTTGCCGACGCAACTTTATGAAGCAATTTTTCTGTTCATACTTTTTGCCGTGACGAGTGTGTTGTTTTATAAAGAAATAGACTGGAATTTTGTCGTTTACCTTGTAGGATACGGATTGTGGCGCTTCTTTATAGAGTATCTGAGAATAGATGACAGGGGAGTGCTTATCCCGGGGCTTACGCCTTCGCAGTGGATTTCAATCGGTTTAATTTCCGTAGGTCTTGTCATAGCAGGCGTAAAAATATACAAAATCATCAAAGCAAAGAAATTAAATAATTAAAAACGAAGGGATTTACGCGTTTTTCGGCGTAGTCCCTTTTTTCATGTAAAAGCTTAAAATTTTTCAGAACCATAAAATAAATCGTTGTTTATTCGATTTCCGAAACAATACGACTGCCCACCCAAACAAAAATAAAAGGCATTTCCGGTTAACAACGAAAATACCTTTCATG
>JAJWOJ010000169.1:4847-5126 GCA_021635425.1 Clostridiales bacterium
TACTGAGACAATGCGACTACCCACCCGTTCAAGTCCCGTTTCAAGCAAAATAAAAGACATTCTCATTTAACAACGAAAATACCTTTCATGGTCGAGGTGACGGGACTTGCTCCGCTTCGCTATCACGCCTGTGTGGCAAACAGCAGTTCCGTCTGCTGTTTGGTCGCATTGTTTTTTGTGGAGGCTTGTATTATTGATATCAGGGGACTCCGCACCCGTTCAAGACCCGTTTCAAGCAAAATAAAAGACATTCTCATTTAACAACGAAAATACCTTTCA
>JAJWOJ010000170.1 GCA_021635425.1 Clostridiales bacterium
GTCGATCATCTGATATTTATATACTTATTTCGAGACCGAGGAAGCCCCTCTTTGCCGTTTTAAGCGAATTAAAAAACAACAAATCGTGGCGACGGCATTTCCCCCAATTTAACCAAAAACTTAGATAAAGTCCGCCGAGTAGGAACACTTTTTGCCGTGCAGTTCAAATGTCGAGTTGAAAAATAAGAAAGTTCGCGCCCTATGCAGAATATGGGATAAGTGAAAACGGTTGTATGCGGGAGAGATGTCGCCAACCCAAAGTGATAAATTTTACAGAATAAATGGCGACAAAGAGGGGCAAACGACCACATAAAATAAGAATGAATTAAGCCACAAAAATTAGTCTATAAATCGATTATCCGATGTTTTTCTACTTATTCCAAGACTACATGCGCCCCTCATTCGGCGCATGCGCAACACCTTCCCCCGTGTCGTTCTTTTTACTTATGATATATTCCGTCGGGTGGGAAGGCTTTCTGCCGATACACTTCACGAGAACGTTCTTTGTATAGCTTATAATCAAAACGAGGGCGCGCCGCCTTACACGCGACGCACCCCACTGTTTCTAATCCCCAATAAAAATTTGATTGATTGTTTTACATTTTTTAAATGTAATCGCAATGGTTAGTATACGAAGAGAATAGAATCCGACTTGATCCCCGCAGAACCATTTTGTCCCCATGATGCATCTCTTCCTGTTCCGCACCCTCCACCATAACCGTACAAACCACCGTTACCGCCTTGGATAATCGAATCAGGATCATAAATGCCAGACAAAGATTTACATCTTATAGCAGGACTTCCGTTGCCACCGTTACCACCATTGCCGCCATATCCACCTAAATCGGTATTATTCCCATTAGATTTTGCATTACCGCCCCATCCGGCACTACCGCCGTTGCCGCCATTGCCGCCGTATAGCTTGCATAATACATTGTTTATTGAAAGCTCGCCAAATACATTTAAAGCGATTCCGCCGTCACCGCCGCGACCGCCGTCACCGCCGCGACCAGCTCTGCAATTTTTACCTTTTGCGTGTGAACCTTCACCATTTCCGCCGTGACCGCCGTTAGCGGCTTGACCAGCATAAATTTCAAGCAATTCTAATCCTGAAATTGATAAACTTTTGGCTGAGATTCCGCATCCTCCATCACCGCCGCGACCGCCTGCGCCGCCGGAATTTCCATCATTATATGTGTTTTCATTTGAGTAGCTATCTCTGCCATATGAAGCTCCGTCGCCGCCATATATACCGTCACCTGCGTATAGTTTTAAAGTTCCGGATCCGTTTATCGTAAGATTGTCGAAGCCTTGAATTGCTGTATCTTGCGCTCTCGCAGTTATGGAGCAATTTCCTGAAATTTCAATTACGGCGTCTCTCATTGCAATACCTTGTTCTACAAGGGTATAGTCGGAATATACCCATATTTTAGAATCAATCATATTGAAGTCTTTGAAATGTAAAATCGGCACAGTGTCGCTTGTGGTATAATTTACATGTACAATCAGACAATTCTTGTATTTTGCAGCAGGATTGCCGATATAATAAACTTCGGTTATAGGCGCGGCAAAATCAAAGTTGTTGTTTCCCCCGCCGAATCTTGTTCCCGAAGAATTAACAAGTTTAATATAATCGTATGTCCCAGCAGGATATCCCGACCAATCTACTATTACTCTTCCTCCACAGGATAATTGCGGTGTTTTAGAAATATCGGTATAAACACCATTTACGAGATCCCATTTTGCAAAAAGCTCAATATCTCTCGGATTCTCGTTTAAATCGTTAGCAAACGGTTTTGTAAACTCTGCATCTTCATACCATCCAAGGAAGTAGTTATACTCGGAATAAGAAGAGTATTGCAGATCAGAAATAGTACAGTCTTCCTCGATATTGTAATAATCAACAGGATAATTTCCACCGTCAATCTTTACACCACCGTTGAACTCATACGAAATTCTATAATCAACCTTTTCCCATTTTGCAAACAGATAAACAATTGCGCCGTCTGCCGTGGTGAGATTTTTAACGGCTGCCTTGTCTCCGTATAAGACGTCGCCGTCTGCCGATTTCGCCCAGCCGATAAATCTGCAACCTGTTTTAACAAACGTGTTTTCGTTAAGCTGAATTTTTTCATCATAACTAAGTTCGTTGTCGGTCATCGTTCCCGTTCCGCCGTTAGGGTTGTAAGAAACGGTGTAAGTTATCGGCGCCCATTTCGCATAAAGAGTTGTCACTTTTTCTGTAGAAAGATTTTCAAAATTGCTGTCGTTGAAAATCGTTGCGTCGGTTACTTTATTTTTAAAACTTTCTTCTTTATACCAACCGATGAGTTTATATCCTTCGCGGTCTACAGCTGGAAAATTAACTCCGAGTGTGGTGTTATAATTGATTTTTCTGTCGTCGATTTTAATGTCGCATCCGCTGTCAAATTTAACCGTTAAAAGGTTGCTTGCCCACTTTGCATATAAAGTCATGTTTCCTTTAACTTTATCGTTTGCAAAGTCAAACAAAACGGTTCTATCGGGGTCGATATACCAACCCGCAAACTCTGCGCCGACCTTTAAACATACAGGGGCTTCAATAAGCGAATTATATTTTACCGTGACTTGATTTTTACCGCTAACAATAGAACCGCCGTCCGGATCGAACGTTACGGTGTAAGAATTGATATTCCATTTAAGGTAAATCGTCGTATCCTTGGTTATAGCTTGAGAGAAATCAAACGAGGTAGTCAACTCTTCATTAGCATAAAACCCGTCAAAGGTATAGCCTTCAAGCGTTGGATCGCCGGGTCTTGCAAATACTTCGTTATAATTTACTTTAACGCTTTCAAGCGCACCGCCCGCAATGTCGGAAGAAAACGAAATCGTCGGGCAGAACGTATCCCATTTTGCATAAAGCGTCATGTTTTTGGTTATTGCTTGACGTCCGAATTTAAATTTGCTTTCTTCCACAAAGTCGGCATCGGTATACCAACCCGCGAAAATATAACCTTCTTTTTTAGGTTTTTCGGGTTCGTCTATTTGTCCATTATGGACTACTGTTATAGAATCTACAGGAGTTCCGCCGTTTGAATTAAATTTAACGACGTAATTTTTTTGGATAACGACTTTAATCGTCTTTCTCACACTTCCCGCGGAGAGAATTATATCAAGAACTTCGCCAACCGGCGCATCCGAATCTATTTCAAGAGCTAAAACGCCTTTTTCGTTAGTTATTCTTGCATAAGGATAATTTCCGGATATGTCTGCCGTTTTGGTGTAACCTGTGGCGTCGGCGGGCGATACGGTGAAGCCGATATCGTTGGAAGATCCTGCATAAACCTCATATTCGTCATTATCCGAAGTTAAATTATTTATTCTCACGTTTTCGATTGATTCGGGAACTTTAATAGTTGGTAAGCCTGCAGCTTCCATTAAAGCGTTGTAACTATCGAAACCATATGCGTTAAAATAAGCTTGAAGTTGCGTTGCGCGATTTCCCGTTCCCGCTGCATTGGAAGGTATTTCTATTTTCTTTCCTGCCGCTTGAGCTTTTTTATATGGTTCAGTATAATCCCACGTATATGTTCTCGTGTCTTTCGATGCGTCGATAAGTTTCCATATAGGGATAAGCGAACTGCTGTCCTTAATACCCATAAGAGATGCATGATCGTTAAGAGATTTTTCCCATTCCTTGTAATTTGCAGGAATATCCGCATCCGAAAGCATGCCTAAATCGCTGCCGCCGATTACATCCAAAGTGTTTTTAACGTAGACATTTTTCTTTTCGAATTCCTGTCTGTATCCGCCGCTTACTTCAACATTGGTTTTCCCAATCATGTATCTTACTTCTGTAGATACCGTTGATGAAAAATCATGATAAGTTTTTTCTTCGGAGCTGGAATATAAGTAATAGGAATTTATTTTTCCGCCCATTACAGCACTCGTAATGAAGTGAGTTCCATATAAATTAAAGAGTTCGGCGGGTTCCATATCGGAATATAAGTCGTTTGCAAAGCTGTCTTTTACCATGCTTTTGTACGTATCGATATCCGACTGTAAAACGATATAGAACTTTTGGTTTGTTATGGAAATACAATGGAAATATTTTGATTTGGCATTTTCCACGCCGCCCGAATAAGCCGCTTCAACGCCTACGCTTCCGCCGATGCGTTTCTTGCCCCAACTTACGTTAACGTTTGCGTTTACATTCCACTGTTGGACAAATTTTTCCATGTCGGACGATTCGATTTCGTCTATGTAAGAATGTTTTGAGTCAACCTTAACAAGCCTTTGTTGCATAAGTTTTTCGTTGTCGAAAAGTGGGAAACTTGTTTTTATGTATTTATCACTGAAAACAGACGAGTTTATAACATCAAAGCCGTAACCTAAAAAGGACTCGTTTTTGGTAAGCTCGTCAAACTGCCCGTAGTAACCTCTTGAAACAGGCGCACTGCCTTCGAGTTCAACACGAAGCTCTGCCGAGAACGCAGAAGAAGTGTAAAGCACGCCATCGCCGTTGGCTTTAACGTTAAACACGTGTTCGCCGTCCTTAACGCCTTCAAGGGAATATTTGTAATCGGTACAATAATATTCCGCGCCGTCGATGCTGACAGTGTATTGCGAAGCGTATTCAACGGGATTCCAACAAAGGTTTCCGCCGTCAATACGCAAGCCCGTGGGCGTTGCAAGCTGTGTGGCTTTTACGCCTAACGTGCCGTCGCCTTTGACGATTCCGCAAGCCGTTAAGCCGATTGCCATGGTAACGATTGCTACAATGGCGAACATAATTTGAAACAATTTTTTCATCTCTTTTCTCCTTTTGCCGAACCTTTTCTTTCAGCCCTTAAAATTTCAGTATTTATTCGTCTTCGGCAGATTTGTTTTTTATTAAGTATGACATATCGCACTTGGTTGCTTTAATATTATATACTACAGAATGTAGGAAGCCAACAGTTTGTAGGAATAATTTGGTAAAATTTTACATTATGACAAATAATGTGATAGGCAACAGAATAAAAGAATTAAGGACAGAAATGAATATTTCACAAAAAACGCTCGGAGAAAAGCTCGGATATTGCAACCAGACCGTAAGCTTCTGGGAGTCGGGGCAGAGAGAGCCGTCGTTAGACGCGGTGGTTA
>JAJWOJ010000171.1 GCA_021635425.1 Clostridiales bacterium
TAGTCTTTTCTTCCTGTGAGATAATCTAAATCCTCATCGAAATAGTTTGCAATTTTGCAAATAAAGACGAAGAAATAAAATCAGAATAAAATCCGAATAGAAACAATAGAAAACCCCGTCGGGAGAAAAATCTCTTTGACGGGGTTTTGTTATATTAATCGACTTATAGACGGGCTTTTTCGCAGTGATTGGCGTTAAAACTCGCGCGTTTTAAATTTCGAATTTTTTAAATCTGAGATTTGCGTATTCGGGTAGTCCGTTTTTAAGCCTGCGTGAGGGTTCGCCCGCAATGAGGGGGAGAGCGTAAGAAACGAAATCGTCGGTAAGGTCGATGCCGTCTTCCGTTATCCACTCAAGGGGGATTTTCTTCTCGGCGTTTGCCGTGGCGGACAGGGGAGCGGCTACGTATTCGATTTCGTAAGGGCTGTCCGATTTTCTTTTAAACGAAACCATTTTGTCCGTCTCGCCCGAAGTTGCGAACTTCACGGCATGTCTGCCCGCGCAGAACGATTCTTCGATGTCCGTAGCCGAAGCGCAGTGCGCGGCGCAGCGTTGCAGAATATTGAGTTCCACGGCTTTGCATTTGAATCCCGCATTTTTAAGTTTTGTTTTTAACGCGCCGCAGACTCCGCCGAGCTGAGAATGCCCGAAATCGTCCACCGAGCTGCCGTCTTCGCCGACGTATTTCCCGCCTGCGAACTTCACGCCCTCGGAAACGGCTACAATGCAATATTTCTTTTTATCGACTACGGTTTTTACGTCCGATAAAAATTTGTCGTAAGAGAACGGAATTTCGGGGAGATAAATGAGATCCGCGCCGTAACCGCCGACGGAAGCGAGTTTGCTTGCCGCCGTAAGCCAGCCCGCGTTTCTGCCCATGATTTCCACAACGATAACGATGGGCGACGGGTAAACCGACGCGTCGCGGTTCATTTCCATTATCGAGTTTGCGATATATTTCGCCGCGCTTCCGTAGCCGGGGCAGTGGTCTGTTTCGCAAAGGTCGTTGTCGATTGTTTTCGGAATTCCGATTACGTTTACGTCGTAACCCGATTTTTCCATAAACTTGGAAACTTTGTCGCAAGTGTCCATGCTGTCGTTTCCGCCGTTATAGAAAAAGTATCTGATATCGTATTTTTTGAATACTTCTAAGATACGACGATAATCGGAATCGTCTTCCTCGGGATTTTTAAGCTTATATCTCACCGAGCCGAAAGCCGAGGCGGGAGTGTATTTCAAAGCTTCGAGTTCGGCTTTGTCTTCGGCGGAAATATCGAAAAAGTCTTCGTCTAACACTCCTTTGATTCCGTGATGAGCGCATAAAACGCCCGTTATGAGGTTGTTTTCCAAAGCTTCCAAAAGCCCGCCCGCAATGCTTGCGTTGATAACGGTTGTAGGTCCGCCCGACTGAGCGAAAACGCATCTTCCTTTAAGATTTTTCATTTGTTCTCCGAAATAATTTTTTATTAAGCCGTCAAATCGGGCAGACGCCCGATAAGAAATTCAGGGAACGAAAATTTCGCCCCGCAGTGAAGTGAAAAATCGGAAACCCGACGATCAGCAAAGCTTGTTTGCCATTTCGTAAAGTTTTTTGTTTATCTGCTTGGTTTCGGAAAGAGCTTCCGTTATATCGAGATCGACGATTTTATTGTTCTTTATGCCGATAACTCTGTTGGTCTTTCCCGCCTGCAAAAGTTCGGTTGCTCTCGAGCCGAACCTCGCGGCGAGCATTCTGTCCGCCATAGTGGGCGTGCCGCCTCTCTGAATATGTCCGAGAGTGGTAACTTTAACGTCCGCGCCGCTTATAACCGAAACGATGGTCTTGATTTCCTGTTCGTTGCCCGCGCCTTCCGCAAGGACGATAATGTTCGAGGTTTTGCCCTTTTCCTTGCTCTTCTTGATGTCTTCCGCGATAGCCTGAATGTCGTAAGGAATTTCGGGGACGAGAATATATTCCGCGCCGCCGCAGATACCCGAATACAACGCGATGTCGCCGCAACGTCTGCCCATAACTTTAACGAGCGAAACTCGATCGTGCGAAGTCATGGTGTCGCGAAGATTGTTGATCGCCCAAAGCACGGTGTTCACGGCTGTGTCGAAACCGAGGGTGTAGTCGGTATAAGCGAGGTCGTTGTCGATCGTGCCGGGGATACCGACGACGTTGATTCCGTTTTCGTCGGACAAGAATTTTGCGCCCGTGAACGAACCGTCGCCGCCGATTACCACAAGCCCTTCGATGCCGAGAGCTTTAAGGTTGTCCGCCGCTTTCTTTCTCGTTTCGGGGAACTTGAATTCGAGACATCTCGCCGTTTTTAAAATGGTGCCGCCTCTTTGCACGATATCGCAGACGGAATGAGTGTTCATCTGGAAGATGTTGTTGTTTACGAGCCCGAAATAACCTCTTTCAACTCCGTAAACTTCCATGCCGCTGTTTATCGCGCTTCTTACGCATGCTCTTATGCAGGCGTTCATGCCGGGGGCGTCTCCGCCGCTTGTTAAAATTGCAATTTTTTTCATAAGTCTGTTCTCCTTATATAAAGTGAATTTTTTTAAAATTTATCGGTTTTATCGGTCGGCTTTTGAACGAGCCGAATTTTCAATCGGTGCGAATAAGTCCGCCTATAAGCCGATTATCGCCGCTTTTTATATGTTTTGCGCTTAAACCGAGAAGAATTTTATATCTTCTGCGTCGACTATCGACAAAAGCTCGTTGTAAAGCCCTTTGCAGTTTCTGACCGTCTGCGACATTTTATAATTTTTCCCGTCTATCTTGAAACAAACGGTGATATCGCCCGGGTAAGTGGATAATATATCGATAAGTTCGTTTTTAAACGACTTTGTGTCGTCGCGAAGAATTATCCCTAAATAATCTTTCTTTTGTTTTTCTTTCGGTGTTTCTTCGCGGGTTTCTTCGTCTCCCACGCTCTTGCACGTGTCTGCGATGATGCTTGCTTTATCGTCTTTTATCTGCAGTTTTCCGTGAATTTTTACGACTTGCTCCACGGTGAGAGAATCCTTGAATTTCTCGTAAGTTTTCGGGAAGAAAACGCATTCCACCGCGCCGTAAGTGTCCTCCAAGGTGACGAACGCCATGTTCGAACCCGATCTTGTCGTGATTTTGTCCGAAGCGGTGATGATTCCGCCGAGATATACGGGCATGTCGTTTTTAACGTCGGTGTAAATTTTGTTTCCGTCCTCGTCCTCTTCGACGTTCGCGAGCATTTCGGTTGTAAAAGTGCAATCGGCAAACCGGGACTTGAATCCGTCCAAGGGGTGACCGGAAACGTAAACTCCCGTAACGTTTTTCTCGAGCGATAATTTGGTTTTAGTGTCGTACTCGGGAATGTTCGGGTAAGTAACCGTAAAATTCACGTCCTCGCCTAACAAGTCGCCGAAAAGGCTCATCTGATCGCTTTCGCGCTGTTTCGCTATTATCATCACGCGGTCGATAAGCTCGTCGTAAATGGCGATGAGCTGGGAGCGGTTTTTCCCGAAACAGTCGAACGCGCCCGCGTATATGAGGTTTTCGACAAGCCTCTTGTTTAAAACCTTGCTTTCGCATCTCGAAACGAAATTTTCGAAAGACTGGTAGTTTCCGTTCTTTTCGCGCTCGTTGACGATGGAATCTATCGCGGCAAGACCTATGCCTTTAACCGCCGCGAGTCCGTAACGGATTTGATTGTTCTTAACGCTGAAATATCCCACCGACTCGTTTATGTCGGGCGGAAGAACTTTGATTCCTTCCTCTTTCGCATAAGAAATATAGTTCTTTATTTCGTCGATGTTTGTTATTCTGTTATTTAAAACCGCCGTTAAAAATTCGGCTTCGTAGTAGCATTTAAGATACGCCGTCTGGTAAGTTACGAGCGAATACGCCGCCGCGTGAGACTTGTTGAAGGCGTATTTGGCGAAGTCCTTCATTTCATTCCACACCGCGTGCGCCACGTCTTCGGGAACTCCGCGTTTTAAGCAGCCGTCGATTGCCGTCGAAACTTTGCCGTGCTTATCGACCGTTTCTTCTTTGCCGTGGATGAAGATTACTTCTTCCTTTATCATGTCGTCGACTTTCTTTTTACCCATCATTCGGCGAACCATGTCTGCCTGACCGAGCGTGTATCCCGCGAGAGCCTGAACTATTTTCATAACCTGCTCCTGATAAACGATACAGCCGTAGGTCTGTTTTAATATAGGCTCTAAAAGCGGGTGGGCGAAAGTGACGAGTTCGGGGTTGTGCTTGCATTTTACGAACTTCGGAATGGAATCCATCGGTCCCGGGCGGTAAAGCGACACGGCGGCGACGATATCTTCTACGCTCGTCGGGCGAAGCTCTTTCATGAACTTCTGGAAGCCCGCCGATTCTATCTGGAAAATCGCCTTGGTGTTTCCAGAGGAGAGCAGTTCGAAAACCTTCGGGTCGTCGTAAGTCGATTTATCGAAGTCGATTTCGATGCCGTGGTTTTGCTTTATATAATCGATTGCCATTTTGATATCGGAAAGGTTTCGAAGACCTAAGAAGTCCATTTTGAGGAAGCCCAGGTGTTCGAGTTCCACTCCCGTATATTGGCTGGTTATATCTTCGCCGTTTCTTCCGAGCGGCATGTGCTGATCGAGTATGTCCGCGCCGATGATAACTCCGCAGGCGTGCGTGCTGGCTTGCCGCGGCGAATCTTCGAGCTTAGCCGCGATGTCTACGACTCTTTTTATCTCGGGCGACTCGTTATACATAGTTACAAGCTCGGGAACGGAGAAGTCCACCCCGTAATCCTTCGCGCCTTCTTTGGGGTGGTATTTCCCGAATACTTTTAAAATTATGTTCGGGCGCTTTAAGTCGAATTCTTCGCCTTTCGCGTTTTTTCTCACGAGCTTGTTAGGCATTGCCTTGGTAACTCTGTCGGCTTCGGAATATGATACTTTCAGCACTCTCGCAACGTCCTTTATGGCGTTTTTGGCTGCCATCGTTCCGAAAGTGACTATTTTACAAACTCTGTTATACCCGTATTTTCTTCGTACGTATTCTATAACTTCCTGGCGGCGGCTATCTTCGAAGTCCACGTCGAAATCGGGCGCGGAGACACGTTCGGGGTTTAAGAAACG
>JAJWOJ010000172.1 GCA_021635425.1 Clostridiales bacterium
TTTCTACTGTTTTTGGCAGAAATGCGGCGCTTTTTCAATTTAAAGTGATACGTTTTAAGCAAAGAATTTCACTAAATCCATTTGTCTGCGCATAAAATCATCGGGAAAATGCGTATACACGCGCCCGACAAGCGATTCGGGCGAATCACCCATCCATATTTTCACGATATCCGGACGGACGTATTGCTGACAGATAGTGGAAAACGTGTGCCGTAAAAAGTATTGCGTAGCGGTATTGTCGTTCATCAGACGTTTAAAAACGCGGTTTAATACGTCGGTTTTATGATTGTACTCAATCGGTTGCGAAAGATCGAGCCTTGCTTTCAACTGAGCGGGGACGGGAATTTTCTTGTAAACTTTTTCGCCGTTGTGTTCGTGTTTGGCGTTCAACGCAACGATAAAATCGTTTTCAAAATGAAAATCCGTCAGTTCCCACGGGCGCAGTCCGAAATAATATTGCAGTAAAAAGAAAGTCTTGTAATGCTCGAATTCGGGCAGGTCGATGCGTTCGAAAAACGTTTGCTCTTCCTGCGGGGAAAGCGCGCGGCGGTTTGTTCTCGCCGCTTTTTTGAATTTGACGGCAAGCATAGGATTGTATGTAATATCGTCGTTCGCCATCGCATACAACATAATTCCTTTGAAAATCGTAAACAGCGTTTCCGTAACTCTGCCAAAATCACCTCCAAAGTTGGTACTTGTCGTAAAAATCGTTGCATAAATATGCGTTAAAAACAAAAAAATTCACGAAATCTTACGCATTTATGCAAGATTTCGTGAATAATGGTGCCGCAAGGCATTTAATATCCGAACCGGACGGCGTACAATTTATTTCCGACAGGAAAACCGTTTTTGTGCCGTCCTTATAATTGAATGTAAACGTTATTTTATCGTCGTACAGATAAATCGCATTGATAAATCCGTCGATCAAGCGTTGTTTGCCTTCTTTCGATGAAATATCCAGCTGTTTGAATTTCTCGATTCCGAAGCGTATTTGCTCTTTCGTAAGAAAGGGCTTTTTTATTTGCTCTTGCACAATCGTTACGTTTAGTTCGCTTTTTTCACGTTCCAATTCCGCCAACCGATCTTTCGTTGAATCGAAAATAATTCCTTGTTCGATTGCTTTTACGATATTTTGGATTTTGTTTTCTACGTCCGCCAGCTGTTCTCTCAATCGCGGCAGGCGCGGATTTTCGTCCGACTGCAATTCATAAATTCTTTCCGTCAGGTACGAGATTATCGTTTCGTCGTGCAGAATATCCATCGCTTTTTGTACGGCTAAATCTTCTATCCACAGTTTTTGTACGGATTTCTTGCCGCACGTATGCTTTTTCGCGTTTACGCATTTGTAGTAGCGGTGAACGCCGTTTCTGCCCGTGCCTGTTTCGCCAACCATCATCGCACCGCACCAACCGCAAAATAATTTTGTCGTCAATAAATAATCGTCTTCCGCTTTATGTCTTGCGGGTGCGCGCGCGTTCTTTTCCATTCGTCTTGATACGCGCTCGAATAAATCTTTGCTAATAATTGCAGGTACGGCGTCTTCAATCACAATATCGTTGTAGCGGTATTCGCCGATGTATTTGCGGTTCGTCAGCATATATTGTATCATATTATACGACATCTTCTTGCCGAGCCGCGTTACAATGCCTTTTTCGTCGAAACGTTTCACGATGTCTTTGATAAGGTAGCCGTCGGCATACATGGTGAACGTTTCCAAAACGATCGGCGCAAGCGTCTGATCGACGGCAAGCTTCTGATTTTCGTCAATATAATAGCCGAAGGGGATTTGCCCGCCGTTGACTTTGGCTTTCAGCGCGTTTTCTTTCAACCCGCGCTTGACTTTTACCGAAAGTTCTGCCGAGTAATATTCCGCCATACCTTCAAATAAACCAAATGGACATAATGCTAATTTGAATGGGGATTTTGTTACGGCGTAAGGACGGAATCGATATCTATTTTGTAGTAGATATGGATTTCCTGCGGCTTGCCCGTAATCGATTCTCTGCCGCCGATGACAAGTCGGTCGAATAACGCCAGACACATTTCACGAGTTAAAGCAGGCGAATTGAAATAGGTTTTCAGCCTGCGTATAAATTCGTCAACGTCCGTTTTTGCCTGCGTTACTTCTTCAAGTCCTTGCGAAAGAAATGTGACTTTTTCTTTCAATTCCGTTTGTTCGGCGGTGTACTTTTCAATCAGTTTCACGCACACGCTTTCGGGAATCTTGCCTGAAACTTTTTCTTCAAACGCCTCTTCAATCAGTTTATCGAGTTCTGCTAAGCGTTTTTCGGATCGTTTCAAGTCTTTCTTCACGTCGGCTTGGTTTTTGTCCGCAAGCGACGATTGCCGCTGTAAATACCGCTGTTTGAATTCCGCTTCGTGACCTATAATCATTTCGGCTTTCGCGGCGACGTCGTTTTTGACGAGTTGCTCCAAAACAGGTACGGTAATGAAATGGCTGAAACAGGCGGACGAACCCATGCGCGATTTCGTGCCGCAGTTGAAATTGAAATACGGGATATCTTTCGGCATATTCCAACCGAGCCGCATTTTCGCTCCGCAGTCCGCACAGAACATCAATCCCGACAGCGGATGCATAAAACCTCGTTGCGTATGTTTTCCGTGTCCTACGGCTTTCTCGACTTCCTTGACTTTATCCCAAAGTTCTTTTGAGATAATGGCTTCGTGTGCGTTTTCGACGACGATCCACTCATCTTCCGGGCGACGGTGCCACTTATGATTCTTATATGAAATTGTAGTAGATTTGTGCTGGACTAAATTGCCGATATACGCTTGATTCGATAAAAGCGTTCTTAAAACTGCGGTATGCCATAAATGCGACGGATTCCTTACACCGTTTATTCCCGTAGTGGAAATTCTGTAATCGTTGGGCGTTAAAACCTTTTCGACGTTCAGAACGTCGGCAATCTTTCTCGGCGTTAAACCGCTTGCGCGCATTTCGAAGATACGTTTTACGATAGGCGCGGTTTCTTCGTTCACCTGCAAAGTGCGTTTTTCATCCGTTCCGATCGTGTAACCGTAAGGCGGGTGGGTCATTCCGTTTTTGCCTTCTTTGGCGTTTTTGATACGCACGGCGCGGAGTTTTTTGCTCGTCGTTGCCGCCCACCATTCGTTGAATACGTTGGTAATCGGCATCATATCCATGGCGGGAGTGTCTTTATTCTCCGTATCGATATTGTCCGATAACGCTACGAAACGTATTCCGAACGTGGGGAAGACGTAATCGAGATACTGTCCGACCATAATGTAATTTCTTCCGAAACGGCTCATATCTTTTACGAGTATCGTATTGATAACGCCTTGCTTCGCGTCGTCCAGCAGACGTTTTACGCCTGGTCGCTCGAAGGTGGTGCCAGAAATTCCGTCATCGACGTAAGTATCGTAAAGCGTCCAGCCTTGCTCGGCTATGTAGTCCGAAAGAATTGCCTTTTGGTTTTCAATAGAGAGCGATTCGCCTGCGCGTTCGTCGTCGCGGGATAAACGCACGTACATTCCGACAATATAGTCTTTGTCGTTTTGCTTTGATTGCATTCTTTTACTCCTTTGAATCAAAGCAGCCTGAAATTTCAACGTAGCATGATTATACCATATTACACGGAAAATTTCAAGCTGCCGTATATGTGTTAGTGGGCGGAATTTTTCATTTCTTCAAGCACCTGTCTGAAAGCAATATCGCCGAAGACTTCTCTGAAATCTTTTTTTCCTATGTAATGGCTTACGACGACGTATTTTTTACCGTCGATAGTTTCGGTATTAGTCGTGGTAGGCGCGTCGCTTCTCTCATCGTTTAACTGTATTTTCAATGCTTTATTCGTATAATTTCCTCCGTATCGCTATTCGTTGAATTTTGTGTTTTTCATTTTTAATGGCTCCTTTTTCTAAAATTTTTCTCAGCCTCGCATGAATGCGACTTGCGAAACCGGTCGGGCTTACTTTTCTTATTTCATTACATTTTTTCGGGTTTATTGCCGCTTTTATCAAATGCCGACTCTTACGTTTCGGTTGCAAGTTATATATTATTTGTCGTTAAAATTATTGTTTTTGCCTTGTTTTTCTTGCTTTTTGCGTTCTTCTTCGATTTCCGCTTCTATCTGTTGCAATCGCGGAACTTGCCGAACGACGTCGGCAGTAAAGAGCGAAAGAACGGAATCGAAAAAACTTCCGATTGTTTTCGGCTTGCCGTGGACTATACGTCGATATTCCGTCGGATTCGTCCTTGCAAGTTCTTTGCCTACGTTTGTATAGTGGGAATTGTTATCCTTTTCTTTTTGCAAAGTTTCTGCTTTTCGGGCATATTCGAGCGTTTCGTCCATAGCCTTTGTAAGCCGTTTTGAAAGGTCGGCGTTGTTTGCCGTTAAAGCAATCACTTGCTCTTGTAACTTACCGCGTTTCCTCGGAATATTTCCGCTTTTTGCCTCGGTTAAAGCGTCCGCATAAACCTGAGTTTCTTCCCGTATAGCTTCGGCTTGCTCGATTATCTTTTTTGCCTTAAATTCGGCGGTGGAAAGGTGTTTCTTCTGACTGCCTTCTTTTCCGCGCTGTAAGCCCCAACGTTTTCCGACGGATTCGTAAAAATCCGTTTGTAATTGTTGCAGCTGCGGCTTATCGAAAAGTTGTTTACTGCAAAGTCTGCCGTCTTTCGTAACGGGCATCAGGTTTAAGTGCATATGCGGCGTTGTTTCGTCGTTATGTACTACCGCCGCGATAATATTTTCTTCGCCGTACCTATCTGCAAAAAATTTGTAACAAGCCGAGAAAAAGTTATACCGTTCGACCTTGGCTAAACCGTCGAAAAAAGTTTTATCCGAACCCAACACGAAAGAGTTCATAACAACCGCGTCCTTGCGCGGGGATAATCCCAACTCTTTTATTCTGCCGTTTATAAACTCCGTGTAAGTTTTCCCGAAATACGGCGTGAAGCGATAGTTATTTTTCGTCCGTTCGCTGTCTATCTGCGGATTGTCCGACTTGTAATTTTCGTCCCGTTCGTTTTCCTTTTCGATAGGCGCGACGTCTTGTTTATGGTATTTCTCCATATGACACACTAAATATGAAATGATGATTT
>JAJWOJ010000173.1 GCA_021635425.1 Clostridiales bacterium
TTGGACGATTGCGAATCTTCCCGAATACCTGCACGGCGTAGATAAAGCCGCCGATGAACTGTACGAAACGATGTATGAAAAGTTCTCGAAAGAAGAGCGTTTCAAAAGGTCGGAGGATTTTATGGAGAATCTGAAACGGGAAACGGAAATGCAACGGCTTATCGAAGAAGAAATCTTGAACGAAATCGTTTATGTAAAATAACGGAGGTATCGGTATGAAAGCATTAAAAATCGTAGGAACAGTCGGCAGATTTGCATTAGCGGGTGCGCTTATTATCGGGCATTTCGTAATGAACATCATCGGCGCGTTGATTTGTGCCATTACTTCACAAGGCTAAAACGGAGGTCTATTATGGAAAAGAAAGAAACGACGCCGCGCAGAGTGGCAAGAAGAAGCTACGAGGAACGCAACAAGGATAAGCGTAAGCAGGCAAGCGGCAATTTCGGAACGATGATTCCGCGGGATTTGTTCGACGAAATCAACGGTTTTTTGGCGAAGCACCATATCACGAAAGTGCAGTTGATTTTCAGAGGATACGAATCCTTGAAAGCCGAGTACGAAAAGGAAACGGAATCTAAAACTTAATTGTGTATGCGAAAGGCATAGACACGAACAACGATCAATTGATATTGGTGAAGCGTCGGTGGCTATGCCTTTCAAAAACTAAATAATCTATCTGCGCTTTACCGGAAAGGAGGGAAATACGGTTAGCGTAGAAGAAAAAAACAAAAACGAAATCATCTATTTGGCGTCGGTTGCCGTTTTAAGGCGACTGTATCTGAAAGGCGTTGACGTAAAAATACTTGAAAGATTGAATAGAAAGAATGCCGAAGCGATGGGGTGTGTTCCAACGGAGTTTATAAACTATAATTAAGGAGGTGTGGCTATGAATACTGCCGTCAAAGAAGTGCAAGTTATAAAAGCAACCATAACAGGCGAAAAAACAGAAAAAATCAGAGTGGCGGCATATTGCAGAGTCAGTACCGATAAAGACGATCAACTCAATTCGTTTTTCGCGCAAATGCGTTATTACAGAGATTACGTTCGCGGCAACGATAAAATGGTGCTTGTGGATATTTACGCAGATGAAGGCATTACGGGAACGGAACTTGCAAAACGCGATGAAATGAAACGGCTTATCAGAGATTGCAAGCATAAAAAGATAGACCGTGTGCTTGTGAAAAGCGTTACTCGTTTTGCAAGAAATTCGCTCGAATGTATCGAAACCATACGAACTATGCAATCGTGCGGTGTAAGCGTATTATTTGAAAACGACCATATTGATACGGAAACGATGAATTCCGAAATGATGTTGTATATAAAAAGTGCGTTTGCGCAGAGCGAAGCAACGTCGGCGTCGAAACGAATGTCAACGTCTATCCGTATGAAAATGGAGGACGGAACTTATGTGGCAACAAGCGCACCTTTCGGATACAGGTTGGTAGACGGGGAGTATACCGTTGTCCCCGAAGAAGCAGAAGTCGTCAGAAAAATATTCGCGCTTTACTTGCAAGGGTATGGCGTAAACGTTATTGCAAAAACAATACGTGATACGGACGGGGACAAAAGAGTATGGAACAGACAAGGAATAAAATATATTCTCACGAATGAAAAGTATATCGGGGATACGATGTGGCAAAAGAGTTTTACCCCGGCGGTATTGCCGCTACGGAATCGTCCGAACCGTGGGGAATTGCCGAAGTATTACTGCGAGGGAACGCAGGAAGCAATCGTTTCAAAAGAAGATTTTGTAGCGGTAAAAAACCTGATGCGAGAGCGTGAAGAAAAGCACTATAAACAGTATCGAAACGAGAAGAAATTGTTTTACCGTAAGATTATGTGCCGCCATTGCGGTTGGTCGTATCGGGTAAAGCAAATTCAAAACGGTTACGTTTGGGCTTGTTCAAGAAAAGGAATGATCGGCGGCGAGTGTAGTTCCCGTAGTTATACGGATACAGAGTTGTGCCGTTCATTCATAAAGGTTTATAACATCCTGAAACAAAACAAGCGGGTATTGCTTGATGAAACGATTTCGCAGTTGCAAACGCTTAAAGTGAAAGCAAATTGCGGAAATAACGTTATCGCGGAAATAGACGAGAAAATTGCAATGCTTGGCAGACAGAACAACCTTTACGGACAAATGCTTGCAAACGGAGTGATAGACGAGGTAACGTATCACGAAAAAGCCGATAGTATTAAAGGTCAGATAACAGAACTCAGAAGTCGGCGTATGAAAATCATCAACGATGACGATGAGGAAACGTGTATCGAGCAACTTCGGCAGTTAAGAAAAATTATAGAAGAAAGCCCCGATTATCTTGATGAAATGGATACCGTACTGTTCAGAGAAATCGTAAAGCTGATTTATGCGGAAGAGGACGGTGCATTAAGTTTCGTAATCAAGGGCGATTTAGAATTGAAAGTTTATGTGGGAGGTGAGAACGATGAACAGAATGATTAGTTTTGGATATGGTTATAAAGACGGGAAACTGATTGTTGTTGAGTCGGAAGCCGAAATTGTAAAAAGCATTTTTACGGACTATATAAACGGAAAAATTCTGAAAGAAATTGCGGACGAATTGACTATTAAAGGCATTGACTTTTTTAATGGAAAATGCTGTTGGAATAAGAATATGGTATTCCGTATCATTGAAAATAAGAAATATATCGGAGAGGACGGGTATCCTGAAATTATCTCATTTGAACAGTATGAAGCGGCAAATGTCAGGAAGGGCAGAAAGGCAAATCGGAAAACATCGCTACCGCGCGAAACAGAAACATTAAAAAAATATGTTTTTTGCGGTCAATGCGGCAGGCTGTTACATAGAAGGACAAAGTGGAAAACAAGAGAAAAGTGGTATTGTCAAAACGGCTGTAAATGTGATAAGTATATCGACGATAGCGTCATCTACACGGCGGTTGAAAAAGCGGGCGAAAAAATATCCTGCGATCCGACGGTATTGACGGCAGATGAAACCTGTACATATAAGAGAACGCAAGAGATAATGCGATATTCAAACGAAATAGCTCGATTGACGGCTTCGCCAAGTCCGAGTTTTAAGGCGGGAAAGAAATTGATTTTGGAATGTGCGAGTCTGAAATTTCAGGCTTGCCGCGAAAACAAGGGAGCGTCTTATACAAATAGGATTTTACAACTGACAAAGAAGAAAAAATACGATATTGATTATATATCCGATGTCGTATCGAAAATCATAGTAGAAAAAGACGGTACTGTAACCGTAGCAATGATTAACGGTGCGAAAATAAGTAATAGGGAGGTAAACGATGCAGGCACAAGCGAGAAGAGTTGTAACGAAGATCGATGCCAATCCGATTCTTGCCAAGCAGAATGACGAGAATAGTTTGTTGCGAGTTGCCGCCTATTGCCGAGTCAGCACGGATAGCGAAGATCAGCTTGAAAGTTACAAAGCGCAGGTTGCGTATTATACCGACGCAATAGCAAAAAATCCCCGGTGGAGATTCGTTGACATTTACGCAGACGAAGGCATTACGGGTGTAATGGCTAAAAAACGAACAAATTTTATGCGTATGATGCGCGATTGCGAAAAAGGGAAAATCGACCTTATCCTTACAAAGTCGGTTGCTCGTTTTGCGAGAAATACCGTTGACAGTTTGAATTATGTAAGACGACTGAAAGCAAAAGGAATAGGCGTATATTTTGAAGAACAAGCCCTTGATTCTCTTAAAACCGAAAACGAAATGGCGTTAGGTTTATATAGTGTCCTTGCCCAAGCGGAAAGCGAGAATATCAGCGCAAACGTGCGGTGGGGTATTCGTCAACGTATGCAGTCGGGGACTTTCAAGTTCCGATATAATCTGCTCGGTTATCGAAAGGGCGATGACGGCAATCCCGAAATCGTTGAAGAGGAAGCGCAGTATGTTCGGGCAATCTTCAATATGTATCTCGACGGCAAAAGTCTTGATCAGATAAAATCATATCTTGAAGGCGAGGGCGTATTGACAAAGACAGGAAAAAACGTATGGAACAAGTGTATTATTCAAGCCATATTGACAAATGAAAGATATTGCGGCGATTTGCTTATGCAAAAAACGTTTACGGAAAATTGCATTACGAAAAAAGTAAAGAAAAACCGTGGCGAAATGCCGAAGTACCTAATAAGGGACAATCACCCGGCGATTATTACTCACGCGACGTTCAAAATGGCGCAGATGGAAATGGCTCGGCGCGGAAGCGTTAGAAAAAAGACTGATTCGGGAATTACGGAACAAGGGAAGTATAGCGGTAAATTTGCTTTGACAGATATACTTGTCTGCGGTGAATGCGGTAGCCCATACAGACGAAAAACATATAGTCGAAACGGAGAGAATAAAAGAGTTTGGCGTTGTTTAAGTCGGTTGGAACACGGAACGGAATTTTGTTCCGATTCTATCACCGTTGATGACGAAACGTTGAAAAAAACTATCGTTCGAGGTATCAGTAAAGCGATTTCGGATAAACAAGACGTTCTGAATTTAATATTGTCTAACCTTGCTTATGCGGTAACGGGAGAAGATGACACTCTTGAAATGTATGCCATCGAAAAACAGTTAAAAACGTTAAACGGAATAATGGACGAAACGATGGAACTTGCCGCAAGTTCGACGGGTGACGGAAAGCGGTTTCAGGAAGAAATGAAATCGTTGAGTTCTCAAATGGTTGTTTTAAGAGAGCAACTTGAAATTATAAAAGGGCGGATTGATTCAAACAAGAAAGTAAATGAAGAAATAGAAAATATAAAGCAATGCCTGTCAGCCGACAGTCTTGATTTTTCGGAATATAACGATGTGACTATTCGTCGCCTTGTTGAGTATATCCGAGTTATGAAAGACAATTCGGTTATCATCGTTCTGAAAGGCGGAATGAAAATACAAGAAAACATCTAAAAGAGGGGAAGTCTGAAACATCTGTTTCGGACTTCTTTCTATAAATAAAAAAAGCACGACATCGGAAGCATTTTTCTATTGACTTTTATCATAAAAAGTGATATAATAATTATAGTCGTTAGGAGAAGGGGTTAAATCGAGTGTATTTTAATGAGATAG
>JAJWOJ010000174.1 GCA_021635425.1 Clostridiales bacterium
TAAATTACTTGTATCCGATTCAAATTACCGTTTATGAGGCACGACGAATATTCCTTTGCCCGCCCCTATATTTAAAGTTATCGTTCCGTTTGTAAGAGCCGCCGTTTTCGTTTCGCCGTTTTCGACGTAAGAAACGCTTGTGTAACCGTCCGCAAAAGAGAGTGTGACCGAGTTGCTTCTTCCGTTTCTCGGATCGTCGGCATTTACGACCATAAATCCATACTCGCCGTTGCCGTTTTTCATGCAACCGGCATACGAATCGTAAGAAGAAGCAACAGACGTGAGAACTCCGCCGTTATACGAAGTCGTGCCGCCGAATATACCGCAGGTTGCGCTTGTTCCGACGGAATAAGTCGTCCCGAGCCATTTGTAACCGACGATTTTTCTCGACATAGCCATCGCTTCCGCGTTCGCGTTTTTAATATAGTCGTAAGTTGCGGTCTTAACGGCTTTAAAACTTCCGTCAGCCTGTTTCTCCCACATGTAAGCGGCGTTCGAAAACCATTCCGCGTCGGTCTGATTGGATGGCTGGGTATAAGTAAAATATGCCACGCCGTTATAACCGTAAGCAAGGGCGGCATAAAGCTGATACGTCATCATTTGTTCGCTTACCGCTCCGTAATAGGTATACGATGAAGTTTCCCCTTTCCCGTTTATTTCTTCAAACAGTGTTTTATTGCAAAAAGCGACCGATTGCAGACACATGGTGCGTTTATACCCTTTAGTTTCCGATAATTTCGCAAATATTTCCATATTTTGAAAATATTGTTTTTTCATTTCATAAACGGTATCATAAGAATATTTGTGCGAAATAAAACCACTCCTGGTTCTCGTTATAGTTTCCGTGAAGGGATAATAATCGAAAGAAAGCCCTTCCTGCCCGACGCCCGAAAGCCCCGCGATATACTTGTTAAGATATGTTTCGTATTGCTCCGCCGTAAGCCCCGCCTTACCGCTATAATTCGTCGTATCGTCGTCGCTGCTGCCCTCGACGTTGACGGGAGCGGCATTCATTCCGAGAAGCGCGCCGTAAAGCATATAGCCGTCGCGATAAACACCAAGGTCGTCCACAAGCCATTTATACCATTTATTATACGTTTCGGACATATATCCTCTCGGCTCGTCGCGAAGAATAAACCCGCCGAAACACGGATATTCTTTAAGATAGCCGTATACTCTCGTGAGATTTATCTGTATCATGCCGTCCGTATGTCCGTTTTCGCCGCCCAT
The DNA here is from genome assembly GCA_021635425.1 of Clostridiales bacterium. Classification (GTDB taxonomy): domain Bacteria; phylum Bacillota; class Clostridia; order Christensenellales; family Borkfalkiaceae; genus UBA10281. Next base: position 1,231 of record JAJWOJ010000174.1, read on the forward strand.
CGCTCCCTCGAGATAACCGAGTTTCACGAGAACGCGCGCTTTTTTGTAAGGGACTCCGAATTCGTCGCAATAATCTTTAACGAGATTAAGAAGTCTCGCGGCGTCGGAATTCGGATAATATGCCAGATCGGCATTCCCGTCGGGGTCTACATATCCGTCGCCTACGGAATGCCCTATGGATCTGTACGTCATATAGTCGGCGTCGTCGCCCATGATAAAATCGAAACCCGCGTCGAAAAAAGCCTTAACGTCGGAAACGGTGGCGATATCGTAGACACCGCCACCGTTATTGCTTACGACTTCGCCGTTCACCATATAGGCCCCGGAAACGGGGCCGTAATATGCGGTGAGCGATAAAACGTTCAATGATAAATAATTGCTTTCGATAAATTCTTTTTGTTCCGCCGAAAGTTTATCTTTTTCGCTTTCCAGAACACTTGCAGCGACTTCGTGCGCCGATCTCGCGTTGTTTTCGAAATCCACGTCCGAATAGTAAGTTTCGCTGTTGCCGTTATCGTATTCGACAACGACGTAAGTCCTTGCGATATACTCAAGTTCGCGGTGATCGTCTTTAATGGCAGTTAAAACGATACTGAACATCTCGTTGCCGCCCTCAGAATAGCTTTTAAATCCTTCGTCCGTGTTTGCGATCTCGAGGTATTTATATTTTACAGCCGAAAGCTTATCCTTTGTGAAATTTTCGATTCCCACGCCGTCTCCGCCGTTAGCGTTATCGACGTTGTCTCTGACGGTGAGAATCATTCCGTATTTCTTTATATGAGCCGAAAGAGTGACGACGCTTGAAAATCTCATGCCCGCGGTGCCGTTTTTCCTTATCGCCGCACCGTCTTCCGTTTCCACGCGAGGCGCGATAAGATTAACCACGACTTTTTCGCCCGACATATCCGCCGCCGCAAACGCTTCGGAAGTCGTTTTATAAAGTTTTCCGCCAATCTCGTATCCTACGAGTTTTACGTCTTTTTCGTTAACTTCGGGAATGGCCGCCGCAAAGCCCTCTGCCGTCTTTGCTATTTCTTCGGTTTTTACAACCGTTCCGTTCTTTTGAACTTCCAAAGCTATTTTGTTCGATTTAGCCGTAACCGAGATCTTCTTTGCGGGCATAACGAACGAATATCTCCCGCCCGCTTCCGCCGTAAGCTCAATAGCTTCTCCGTCCGCCGTAACAACGGGAACGGCTCCGTCCTTAACCGTGAAGTAAACTCTTTCGCCGACTTTGCCCATAAGTTTGCAGCTGTACGATTCTCTGCTCGGTTCCGACGCTAAAATACCGAGGTCGTTGTTAGCGGCGTCGTAAATCTGTATTTTTGTCTTTATTTCATAAGCACGATTACCCCAACCGAAGCCGAAATACGTCCAGTCCTTCGCTTCGGCATAGCTTTTCGCTTTCCCAGTGTAAAGATCATGAGTTACGGAAGCTTTATTCGTTCCGACGAGAGTTCTCGCAGAAAGCGTTCCGGAATCGTACTCATTCAGAAATACTTTATGATTCGGCCATGTTCCTGCCGAAAATCCGTTATCCGCGCCATTGACAAAGTAATTATAAAACCCTACGCCGCTTGCCCATTCCGAATATGTATCTTTAAGACGAACAAGCCCGAAAATCGAACCGCTTTGTCCGCCCGAGGGTTTCTCCTCGTTTATGTTCAGATAAACGTTTACGTCTCCCGTCGTCTGGGTTTTATTGACTATCCAGCCCGCGCCGACACCCGTCCAGTTTCCCTGCAAATCGTAATATACGCTTTCGCCGTAATTTCCGCCGAGCTTGAACGTTACGTTTTCGGATGTAACAATTTCCTCTTCCGTTATTTTTTCCGCAACGACAGAAACGTCTTCCGCAGGCATTACGAACGAATAAATTCCGTTATCGCCTTTCGTAACTTCAACGTTTTCTCCGCCCGCGGTTGTTACGGACACGACGGAATTATCCGCCGTAAAGTATACCGTTTTTCCGTCGTTAGCCTTTAACACGCTCGAATAGGAGTTGCAATAAGCAGAACGGGTCTCCGCGGCAACTTTAAGGTCGTTGTTATCCGCGTCGTATATTCTTACTTTTGCGTCTAAGGCATATGTCGGATTGCTGCCGTTATCGCCGAATCCTATACCGAAATATTCCCAGGCGCCCGTTGACGAAAAATCCGCGATCTTTCCCGCAAAATTCGGATGAGCTTCGCCGTTTATTCTCGCGGTTTTATCGCTTGCGGTGTAATTAACCGTCGCCTTTCCGTCATATACGTGCAGGAACGTTCCCCTGGCGGACTGTCTCATTGCCGCGGGATAGTTGTAAGAGCTAAGGCTTGAAGCCCAGTTATGCTCTTTATCGGGCATTCTCACCGCTCCGAGATAATGGTTTCCCAATCTCCACTCGTATGCAACGTCAAGCTGCATCGTTATGTCTCCCGTAGAAGCGATATCGTTTACGATCCAGCCTGCGTCTTTCCATTCTCCCGAGACGGCATAGAACACGTCGTCTCCGTATGCTCCGCCGAGCTTGAACGTCACGTTTTCGGAAGTTATTTTATGGCTTGCGGTATCTTTAACGGCTGTTATGTCGGAAAACACAAAGTGATCGACGCCGTTCGGCGATTCGAGAATAAACCCGTTTATTCCGCCGTTTTCGTCGGCAAGCCCTTTTGCGGGAATAGTAACGCTCAGATTCCCTTTGCAATCATATGCATAATATAAGGTTAATCTCGACGCAATCGTTCCGTTAAGGTTTTTAACGATTACGCAAGGCGTTGAAGCTTTGCCCCAACCGAGAGCATTAAACGTAAAACGGTCGACCGCGCCTGCATAAATCGTTCTGTCAAAGCCGATCTTCGCAACGAAATCTTTGTCCGAGCCGTCGCCCTGTAACCTGTTTCTTAAGTTATCTTCTCTCCAACTTGCGTCAAGAAAACTGTCCTTCACAATACCGTATGTATCAGTCGCCTTGAGATTGGTTTTATCTACGGCTGTATCGAGAATAACCGGCATTTCGTTCGTCAGGGTTATATCGCTCACCATAACCCAGCCGCTCAGATCGCTTGTAAGCGGATTTTTCACTATAAATCCGTTGATCATGCCGTTCTTATTTTTGAGAGATGCCGTCGGCAAAAATACTCTGAACGCTTCAACGTTGCTGAATAACGACGCGTCTCCGTATTTCCATGAATAAGGCATATCCGTCTTACAAGAAGAAACGTTTTCCGTGGTGAAAAATTCCGCAGGAATATATGAAACTTCTTCGTTCTCTTTCTGAGCCGCCCATATCAACATTCTGAAACTTATATAAGAATATTTAGCCGCGTCGATTCCGTTAAACCCGACGTAAAACTTAGACTCTGCGGTATTAAACGTATTGCAGAATTTTTTCATTCCGAGCACCGTCTCCCAGGAAGCAACCGCAGGAGACGTCGAAGCTTGGTGCGTAGCAGGGTCGGAATCCGTGAAGGTATATGCTTCGGTAACTTCAGCGGTAATTTCGGTTGCGTTGGTTGTCGTTTCGGCGACGGCTTTGCTTTTCTCTTTGCCGATTGCCGAAGCAAAAAGCAACATGCTTGCCGCAAGCATTATTCCGAATACAATATATAATATTCTCTTTATATCGATACTCTTCTTCATCTCAACCCCTCCACATATCGAAATCGTTTTTTTCGTTCTCGCCGCCTTCGGTCGACATGGTTATAACGTCTTCTTCGTCGAAACCGAAAACGTTAACGCTTGGCTTTTCATAGTTTCTTTTATACATTTTTCCTCCTGTTTTTTGCCGTTAAGGGGATTTCGCTTGCGGCGTCAGCTGCAAGCGAAAGGGGTATACCC
>JAJWOJ010000175.1 GCA_021635425.1 Clostridiales bacterium
GCGCAAGCGGCATAATACACCCGTATATGACACTTGCGGAACAATGTATTAGCCTGAAAACACAACGCAAGACCGAGTTCAAACACAATCACTCGTGGCTAAGAGTATCGAAAATTTAAAAAGCATTACAAAACGGCTCCGATAGCGGAGCCGTTCTATTTTATCTCGCTTAAAGCAAGGTCTTTTATCTCATAAGCAGATTATTTGCTTTTTATAAAAGGTAGAATTAAATTTGACGTTTCCGTCGAGGCAATGAACGACACAAGAACAATCGCACTTCTTTCCGATCGCTTCCCATTCTTTTATCGTTCCTTTATATACGACGGACTTCAGACTTTTACAGCCTTCGAACGCTTCATAGCCTATACTTTTCACGCTCTTCGGAATCGTAACGGAAATCAATTTTCCGCACCCGAAAAATAATTGACTGTTTATTCTGCCCACCCCTTCGGGAATGACGACCGAAGTCAGCTTTCGACAATCGTAAAAAGCGTCTTCTTCTATGTAACACACGCTATCGGGGATATCAAGAGAAATCAAGCCGTCGCACGCCTGAAAAGCCCCTCGGCCTATACTTATCAACCCGTCTGGCATTATAACGGAAGTCAGGTTGCGGCAATCGTTAAACGCGTAAGAATCTATCACCACCACTCCGTCGGGAATTTTCACTGACGTCAGACCGCGACAACCGTCGAATGCGCTGTCCTCTATAATTTTTACACTGTCGGGAATAGCGACGGAAAACAAGTTTTTACAGCCGCTGAACGCGCTTGATTTTATAATTTTTACTCCATTGGGAATTTTGACCGAAGTTAAACCGCCGCAATGATGAAACAATTCTTCTTCTATAATTTTCGCGCTGCCCGGAACGTCGATCGAAGTTAACCGACCGCAATCTTCAAACACGCCGTCGGATAAAACAACTCCGTCCGGCATCGCGACGGCGGTCAACTTGCCGCATCCCGCAAACGCGTGAGAATCTATGCTCGCAGCGCCGTCGGGAATTCTGACCGAGGTTAAACTGCGGCAATCCTTAAATGCCTTGTTGCCTATTCTTATCACGCTGTCGGGAATTTTTACGGAAACCAATCCGCCGCAACCTTCGAACGAACAATCGCCGATACTCGTTACTCCGTCGGGAATATCGACGGAAGTTAAACCGACGCAACCCGCGAAAAAACCGTCGTTTATACTTTCCAACCCGCGCGGAAATTTAACGAATTTCAAACTACTGCAACCGTTGCACAACCAATCGCCCGGATTTTTCACGCTGTCTGAAAAAGAAAGCGATATAAGATTGCGGCAACCGCCGAAAGCGCCGTTTTCTATGCTTACGACACTTTCCGGAACGGTCACGCCCGTAATTATCGTATTGCCGTTAAAAGACGTTCTTTCAAGCGCCGTTACCGGTATATCGCCAATCCGATCGGGGATATAAACTTCCGGATCTTTTCCCTTGTACTTTATAATATGGATGCCGTCTTCTTTTTCCTCATATTTCCACAATTTGCGCATATCCGCTGGATTATAAAGATCTTCTTCCAACTGTTTTTCGAACGCTTTTTCTCTTTGCTCTTCGGTAATATTCGCGTTCACCCAATCGAGAAGATACGCCGCGCTTTTTACGGCGTTTGCCCTTTGCATGCAGGCAAGATACTGCGTTTCGTAATTTTCCGCCGTAATTTTCCCCGATTCCGCAAGAATCGCGACGGCGCGAACAAGGTCGTGTTTAAAAACAAACGGCAATAAATTCGACCTGTTTCTTAAAAACGACTTTTTATAACTTTCGGCGATTTCGCCTTTGTATTTATCGGGATAAAGCAAAAAGCCTTTTACGGCGTTGATCTTACGCGTATAATCTTCTAGCGGTATATCGGGATTAACTATAATCGCATTGTCGTTTTTAAGATTGAAAACCTTTTTTGAAAGAGAAAATATCGTAATATGGCAATTATTGAACGCGCTCGAACAAACGTACTCTACGTTTTCGGGGATAGTTATTTCCCTTAATTTCCCGCAATTGCTGAAAGCGTACGTATCGATACGCTTTAACCCTTTAGGCAAAACGACGCTTTCAAGCTCCGCGCAATACGAAAACACGCTATCTTCCAACGCGGATACGCCATCCGGAATCGTAATGAATTTTAAGCTGCTACAGCCGAAAAAAGCCAATTTGCCTATACTTTTCACGCTGCTCGGAATTATTACCGAAACCAACTTGTCGCGTTCTCTGAACGCCCGATCGCCGATACCCTCGATAACGTCCGGAATAACGACGGTCTTATTATCGTTATCCTGCCTGTATCCGATCAGAATTTTATTTCTAACTAAAAACGACATATTCTCCCCCCCCATTAACAATCATCGTTGCCCGATAAACTTTCGATTTCTTTATCTATTTCCGCCTGTCTGCCGTAAACAAGCATATCTTTATTATGACGGAAATATTCGTCGCTCCCGTACCGCGCCAAAAACCTCGAAGCATACTTGTTTATCGTCATTTCCGTTGTGAAAATCACCGTTTCCCTGTTATCTCCGAACGCTTCGTCCAGAAATTTAAACACGTTGTCGAGTTGTTTTTTTGCGGTGTCCGCAATTTTTTTATTTTCTTTTTTCCGCAAATCGAAATCGTCTTTTATTACGGCAAAAGCATCGTCTGCCGCTAAATCGTCGGACATTAAACGGGAAACGGATTCGAGCGCCGAAATAACGCGTTTGTGTTTTTTACGCTCGCGAACGCTCAACGTGCCGGCGGCTTTCCCGATTTCAATTGCATCCGATTGCTTTTTTATCTCGTTTGAAATACAGTTTTCGGCGGAAAACCCGACTCGCGCGGATTCAAACTTAAAATTCTTAACGATCGTCATATATTCTGCCAGAATTCCGTCGTTTAAAATTACGTCGCCAAGCTTTGAAATTATCCCGTCCGTCAGAACGCTCAAAAGAGCAATCCTTTCGTCAAACTTTGCTTCTCGCGCGCGATTTTTGATTTCGTCGTCGGCTTCGCCGTCGATAATTTTATCAACCCGATAATCCGATTTATATTTATTGAAAAGGTCGTAATAACAACTGAAATCCCGCGCGATTTTATTATTTTGAACGTATTGACAAATAAGATCGGAATCGACTTCTACGTCGTTTTTCTCATAAACGTTAATCATGCGGCTCAGATCTTCCCAGCCGCGCGCGGTTATAAAACTTTTCCCTTCCGTTGTCGTTTCGACTTTATAAAATTTATCGGAATTCGCGTCGAGAAAACTTATAATCGACGGGTGAATGTTCGCATTGATTGCATAACGTCGCCAACAATAATAATCGGGCGCGACGTCAATTCGTTTAAGCCTGTCAAGCGTTACGATATCGAAATCATGTACCGAATTATTGTATTCGGGCGGATTACCGGCGGTGACTATTATCCAACCGTCCGGTACGCGATGTTTGCCGAACACTTTATACTGTAAAAACTGAAGCATCACGGGCGACAAAGTTTCGGAAACGCAATTGATTTCGTCGAGAAACAGAATCCCTTCTTTTTTACCCGTCTTTTCTCTCATATCGTATATCGAGGCGATTATCTCCGACATCGTATACTCCGAAACGGAGTACTCCTTTCCGTCATAATTTTTTTGCGAAATAAACGGCAACCCCAAAGCGCTCTGTCTTGTGTGGTGCGTCATCGAATAAGAAACGACGGGGATGTCGAGTTCCTGCGCTATCTGTTCGATTATAGCCGTTTTCCCTATTCCAGGAGCGCCTATTAAAAAAACGGGACGCTGTTTTTCCGTCGGTATCATGTAATTGTCATACTCATCTTTTGTAAGATAAGCCGTTATTGCGTTTTTTATCTGATTCTTTGCTTCTTGTATATTCATCGTTTTTTCCTCATCGGATATTTTCTTGCGGCAACACAACGCGCATTGCCCAGATCGGGGTTGATATTTCGTCAAGCGTATCGTCGACAAAAACGAACGCTGTTTTATACTTCGGCGGTCGCGCGGGAAAAATTCCGCGCCCGTCGGTGAAGTATATCAGTCCTTTCAGATTTACAAATTCTTTTTTCGCTATAAGTCGGTCTACATAATCGAATACGGGACGAAAGTCCGTGCCTCCGAAGCCCTTTAACTGCGCTTTCCCGATATATTCGTCAAATTCTTCTTCGGACGTGATTTTTACGTCTTCCCGAATATCCGTATCGCACTGAATGATATGTAAAACAAATTTTGTAAAAAAATTTTCTTTCTGTTTCAGAATGTTGTAAGTTTTTTGCAGAAACGCCTGCACCGTCTTGCCGGAAACCGAGCGGGAAGTATCGATTGCAATAACAAACTCCTTTATCCTTTTAACTTCTTTATATTCCAACGGCTCAATGAGAGGCATCTTGTCGTAAAGTTTCAGTCCGTACGTGTAAAACACGTAATCGAACGAGTCGTCGTCGACTTTCATCGCTTCTCCGTATGATGAAAATTGTTTTAAAAATTCTGCGTAATCATATTTTTCGCGATGAAGTTCGGTCAGATTCTGCATCAGAGAATCGGCGCCGTCGCTTTTCGATTTTGAAAACGATTGCAAATCTTTTTCCACTCTTTCGGATATATTTCGCCATTCCCGTTTAACGCGCTCCGCCTCCGATTTTTCATGCGCGCTTCGCTCCGTCGATGCGCCGGTATCCCGATTATTCGTTTCGTCTCCGCAGGCGCCGCCTTCTTCCCGCGTCTTATCCGCATCGTTTTCGGCTTGTAAAAACCACAATAAATGGTCGTCGCTTTTAAAAATATCGCTCAACTCTTTAAGCCGCTCGTCCGTCGGTCTGTTGCTTGTATAGTAAGCGTATATTTTCTCTGCCGTGAGCCGTGAAATCTTATTACCCAATTCGGCGAAAATCTGTTGTCGAAGGTTTTCCGATCCGGTCGTCGCCGGTTGCTGTCGCAATTCGCTTATAACGTTTTCGACGGAAATATCGCAAGCAAGATTCCAGATAGCCCAATCAACCGCATTATCTGCATACATATGACAAAAAAGGCAATGTATGACTG
>JAJWOJ010000176.1 GCA_021635425.1 Clostridiales bacterium
GTCCCACTTCGATTTTCAGAGCGTCCGCAAACACTTTGAATTCCGATTTTTCGAAAAGATCGGAACAATTTACTATCTTCAAGCCGAATCTCGTATCGGGCTTATCCGAGCCGTAATTTTCCATGGCTTCGTGATAAGTCATTCTTCTGAAATGCCCTTCGCCGAGATCGAGACCTATCGTGCTTTTGAAAATATTTTTGATAAGCCCTTCGATGGGATACATTACATCCTCGATTTCTTCGACGAAACTCATCTCAACGTCTATCTGCGTAAATTCGGGCTGACGGTTTGCTCTTAAGTCCTCGTCGCGGAAGCATTTCGTAATCTGATAATATCTGTCGAACCCCGCGATCATGAGAAGCTGTTTATAAAGCTGGGGAGACTGCGGAAGAGCGTAAAAACACCCCTCGTGAATTCTCGACGGAACGAGATAGTCTCTCGCGCCCTCGGGGGTAGATCTTCCGAGCATGGGCGTTTCCACCTCGACAAAGCCGTTATCGTCGAAAAATCTTCTCGCCGCTTTGGTTATTTCGTTTCTCAAAAAGAGGTTCTTCTGCAAAGAAGGTCTTCTTAAGTCAAGGTATCTGTATTTTAAACGAAGGGTTTCGTTTACGTTTGAATCGTCGAGAATTTCAAAGGGAGTGGTGTCCGCTTCCGCTAAAATTTTAAGTTCGTCGGCAAGAATTTCGATATCGCCCGTCGCGATTTTGTTGGTCTTGCTCTCTCTTTCTCTCACCCTGCCTTTCACCGCAAGGACGTATTCCGAACGAATATTCTGCGCCTTATCAAACACTGCCGCAGCCGTAGTATCGTCGAAAACGACCTGCACAAGCCCCGTTTTATCGCGAAGATCGACGAAAATAAGCGAACCGAGATTTCTTCTTCTCTGCGTCCACCCCATAACCGTAACTTCTTTGCCCGCATCCGAAAGCCTGAGCGTTCCGCACATCGAAGTGCGCCTTAATTCTCCCATAAATTCTGCCATAATGCTGTCTCCGTTGTTGTATTCGGGAATTTACCCGAAAACCTTAGTCATTTTAACTATATCGACATCTTAAACTTTTAAACGGAAAATGTCAACAATATACGGGCATGTGCGAATTTATTTGCTTCGTTTTATAAAAAACGAACGTCACGGGCGGATATACTTCACGGGGAAACGTTTGAAGCTCGTGAGTATTTCATACGAAATCGTGCCGCAGGCTTTTGCCATATCCTCCGCCGTAAGGATATCTCCGCCTTGTTCGCCGATAAAAACAACCTCGTCTCCCGCTTTGGTTTCCTTGCCGGTAAGCGCGAAGCAATAATCCATGCAGACGTTGCCGATAATTTTTCTGCGCCTGCCGTTTATAAGCACTTCGCCGCCCGAAAAACTTCTGAAAATCCCGTCCCCGTAGCCCACCGAAACAGTCGCGACGAAACAATCTTTTGTTGCGATAAACGCGCCGTTATAGCCGACGTATTCCCCCTTTTTAACTTTTTCAACCCTCGAAACCAAGCTTTTTACGCTCATGCACGGCTTAACGCCCGAAACGCCGTAACCGTAAAGCCCGATGCCTATCCTCACCATAGAATACAGCGAGTTACAACAAAACGCCGCCTCGGTTGCCGCGATATGCGCAAGATAGCCGCATATATAACCCCTCTTTCCGTCCGTTGGCTTGCCCGAACGGCTTTCGCCGTCTTCAAGCGCACAATCTATAAAACGCAGAAAGCCGTTAAATCGCTCCGTCTGCATTTCTCTTCTTTGTCTGTTTTCCGCGTCGAAAAAATGAGAAAACACCCCTTCAAGCTTTATATTTTTATGCGATTTTATGCGGTTAATCAACTTATAGGCTTCCTTTTCGCTTTTGATGCCCATTCTGTTCATACCTGTATCCACGCACATATGAACGCATGTCGGTATGCGCATATTTTCCGTTTTGCATATTATTTCGTCAAGGTCGCGTTCGGACGAAATTATAATATCGATGTTTTTAAAAACAGAAACGACTATCTCTTTCCCCCGAAGAGGCGATAAACATAAAATACGTTTTTCGGTATGCTCGCGCGCCGAAACAGCCTCTTCGAACGTCGCGACTATGAAATAGTCGGCTTTTTCGCTCAACGCTCTCACAACCTCTTTAAGCCCGTGACCGTAAGCGTTCGCCTTTACCACCGCCGCAACCGATACGCTTTGAGGAAGTTTTTTTCTGAAAAAATCGAAATTATCGGTTAAGTTCTTTAAATTTACTTCTATAATTCCGCGCATATCCCTCTATCGCTTTACTTTAAAGCAAAATTTATATATAATATATTTATTACTGACGAGGTGAAATATGAATTTACTTGAAGAATTTCTCTATAAATCGAAAACGGCTTTTCACGCATGCGAGAACGCGGCGGAAATACTTAAGAAAAACGGCTTTACCGAACTTAAAGAAACAAAGAGCTGGAATTTGAAAAAACACGGAAAATATTTCGTAACGAGAAACGGCTCCGCGCTTATCGCTTTCGATATCGGCGGGGAAAACGCGTTCAACATCGTCGCTTCTCACGGCGATTCCCCGTGTTTCAAAATCAAGGCAAACCCCGTGATGAAAAGCGATAACTATGAAAAACTCAACGTCGAGCGTTACGGCGGCGGTATATTTTATTCGTGGTTAGACGCTCCTCTCACGATTGCGGGAAGAGTTATAATTTCGCGCGATAACGAACTTATAGCCAAGGTTTTCACTTCCGATCACACCTTCGTTATCCCTTCCGTCGCGATACATTTCAACCGCACCGTCAACGACGGACTGAAGCTCAATCCGCAGACGGACATGTCGCCGATCGCAGATATTTTAACGGACGAAATAAGCGGAGGCGGGCTTAAAAAAGAACTCGAAAAATTTGCCGACGGCGGAAAGGTTGTAGATTACGATTTGTACGTCGTATCTGCGGAAAAGCCTTTTTACGCGGGCTTCGAGAACGAGCTTTTGTGCAGTCCGAGGATTGACAACTTAACGAGCGCGATATCTTCCGTCGAGGCTATTTGCGAAGCAAGTCCTAAGGAAATCGCCGTTTGCTATATTGCGGACAACGAGGAAGTGGGGAGCGGAACGAAGCAAGGCGCAGGCTCGAAATTCCTTTTCGACGTTTTAAGCCGCATCGCAAAAAGCTTAGGAAAAGAGGACGCGCTCGACGAAATGCTCGCAGGCTCGTTCATCGTTTCGGACGACAACGCGCACGCCGTTCACCCCAACCACCCCGAATATTCCGACCCGACGAACAGAGTTAAGCTCGGAAACGGAATCGTCATAAAACACCACGCAAATCAGAATTACACGACGGACGCCTTTTCCTCCGCGATTATAAAGCAGATTTTTGACGGCGCAAAGGTCGGCTATCAGGATTTTTACACCCGCTCAGACATGCCGTGCGGCGGAACGCTCGGCGCGATAAGCTCGGCGCAGGTTTCTATAAAAAGTGTCGATATAGGTATCCCTCAGCTTGCAATGCACTCCGCCGTTGAAACCATGGCGGCAAGCGATTATGAAACCGCAAAAAAAGGACTTATCGCTTTTTACTCCGCAAAAATAAGCGCGGACGGCGACAAGTCGGTTGATATCGAACTTTAATTCGCTGAAAATTCACAATGAAACAGCCCCGCATATCCCGATTTTTGTCGGAATATGCGGGGCTTATTTTGTCGGAATCCGCCGCAAAAAAACGTCGGATTATGCCGTAATTTTTTGTCGATTTTTTGCAGTAATTTTTTGTCGGATTCCGCCGCCGAAAATTGTCGTTTTCAGCCGTCGGTTTTTGTCGTTTTCCGTGCGCCGATTTTGCCGTAAAACGCCGTCGGGTTTTGTCGGATTTTGCTCGCCCGTTTTGCCGTAAAACGCCGTCGGGTTTTGTCCTATAACGCCGTCGGGGCTTTGCGGATTCCGCGTTTTACTTCCGCTTGCGCGACGTTTTTCCCGATTTTATTTTTCCGAAATATCGCACTCGGGAACCGCCGTTACAACCTCGAAATCTTTAATTTTTATAGGTATAATCGCTATATCGGGAAGTTCGCCGTATTGATCGAAATCGACAAGTCTCATCCCGTCTATAGTCCTCGGGTCGCATATCCACCCGACCATTCCCTTATGAACGCCCTCATCGGCATATTTTTTCTTTTCGACGATAACCTGAACGCGCGCATATTCTTTAACGGGAAGGATAATTTTGTTTCTGTTAAGGTCTGTAAGCACATCGACGTTTTTCAAATCGGATTCCGCAATATAACAAGTCGTTAATTTTTGCAATGTTTGCGGATTGATAAAATAAATCGCTCTCCACCCCGGTCTTTCCTGAATTATATCGATAACCCTGCCGCGCATGCCTTTAACAATTCCCTGATTTTTATATTCTTCTCTATCCGCAATAACTTCAACTATGTCATACAAATTCATTTTATTTTTCCCCCATATGGTGTCGTTAATTTTATTTTCCCGTAAGGATAAACCATCCAGCCCGATTGAAACGCAACAGTTCCTGCCATGTTCTTTCGCTTCAAAATAATCTCAATAGAAATTCTTTGTCCGAATTCATTCAATTTCCCTAATTCAAATTTTCCATTCTCATATGCACCTTTAGCTTGTTTTTCAAATTCCTCTCGTAAGAAATCTGAATCTTTCTCTAAGTATCCCCAACTTTCAAATAGTTTTTTCTTCGGATTATCTCCTTCGCCTATAAAAATATAGTTCTTAAATTTTCCTATTTCGCAAACAGCTTCCGCATCAAAATCGGAGATTTTTTTCAAACGACAATGACATTTATAATGCAACGGCATCTGTGGCATATTGTATACAGGGAAATAACATCCGTTTACATTCATACACGTAGCGCAATGCTTGCTTTTCGTTTGACTTGCTATCAAAATATTATCTATTTTTTCATCATTGGTTGTTGCAGGTTTTGATCCGTCATGAATCCATTCAATCCAAAATTTATCGTCAAAGATTTTTAGTATATCTAAAAAATAATCTTCAAATTTTCTCATATCAACCTCCTTGGCGAC
>JAJWOJ010000177.1 GCA_021635425.1 Clostridiales bacterium
GTTATGCCTCCTTGCGGCGACCTTCAATTTTGCGATAATGATGAGATTATCGACTTCTACGGGGACTTTTCCGTAGTTTTCTTCTATCGACGAACGAACTCTTTTCTCGTCTTCCTCGGTTTTGATTTCCGCAATCTGCTTGTAGCAATCCATTCTCGACGGCGGCGACGAAACGTAACTTTCGGGGATGAAAGCGTCCATGTTTATATCGAGTTCGGTGTCGAAATCCTTCACCGTTTCGCCTAAACTTTCTTTCAGAAGTTTGCTGTATAACTCGTAACCGATTTTGTCCATATGCCCGTGCTGTTCTTTGCCGAGAACGTTGCCCGCGCCCCTTATTTCGAGGTCGCGGAGGGCGATTTTATATCCGCTGCCCATTTCGGTGAATTCCATAAGCGCGGAAAGACGTTTATACGCGGTGTCGGAAATGACTTTTTCCTTTTTGAATGTGAAATAGGCGTGAGCCATGACGTTGCTTCTGCCAACCCTTCCTTTGAGCTGATAAAGGGTGGAAAGCCCGAGATAATCGGCGTCGATTACGATAAGCGTGTTGGCTTTGGGCAAATCTATGCCGTTTTCGATAATCGTCGTGGCGATCATCACGTTATACTGCTCGTCGTAAAAGCTCATAACGCTGTCTTCGAGCGTTTTTTTATCCATTCTGCCGTGCGCGACGACTATTTTTGCTTCCGGCAAAATATTTTTCACCCTCTCCGCAAACTTGTATATCGTCTCCACTCTGTTGTAAAGAATTAAAACCTGACCTTCGCGCGAAAGTTCGCGGCGGACGGCGTCGGCAATGAGCGCGTCGCTCTCCTCGGTGACGTAAGTCTGCACGGGGATTCTTACCTTCGGAGGCGTGGATATCGTGCTTATATCCCTTATGCCGGATAAAGACATATGGAGCGTTCTGGGGATCGGCGTAGCCGTCATCGTGAGAGTGTCCACGTTGTCTTTTAAAAGCTTAAGTTTCTCCTTGTGTTCGACGCCGAAACGCTGCTCTTCGTCGAGAATGAGAAGCCCTAAATCTTTGAATTTTACTTCCTTGTTAAAGAGGGCGTGCGTACCTATAACAAAATCGATATCCCCGCCTATAAGCCCTTTAACTACGTTTTCCGCTTGCTTTTGAGTGCGGAATCGGTTAAGCGCGGCAACCCTTATCCCGAAGGGAGAAAACCTCTTTACGGCGGCTCTATAGTGCTGTTCGCAAAGAATGGTCGTCGGGCAGACGAGCGCGACCTGCTTGCCGTCCGCAACGGCTTTGAACGCCGCTCTGAACGCCACTTCCGTTTTACCGAAACCGACGTCGCCGCAAAGAAGCCTGTCCATAACCTTATCGCTTTCCATGTCGGCTTTTATCTCTGCGATTGACTGAAGTTGGTCTTCCGTAGGCTCGAACTCGAAACTGTTGTCGAACTCCTCCGAAAGCTCGGTGTCGGGCGAAAAGCGGAAACCCTTTTTCTCCTTTCTCGCTTTGTAAAGCCGTTTCAGATTTATCGTCATTTCGGCGATAGAAGCGCGGACGCGTTGTTTTATACGGTCGAACTCCTTGCCGCCTATCTTATTGAGGGTGGGTTTGTCGCCGCCGACGTATTTCGTGAGGCGATCCATCTGATCGACGCCGACGTAAAGCATATCTCCGCCGAGATAACGGACGGCTACGTAATCCTTGCTGCCGTCCTGCGTGGTTATCCTCTGAACGCCCGTGACGTAGCCCACGCCGTGAACTTCGTGTACGGCGAAATCGCCCACTTCGGGAGCCTGAAAGAGATCTCCGCGCTTATGTTTTATTCGTTTTTCCTTTGAATTGTCGAGGTAAATATCTCCCGTGCCGATAACTACGAGCTTTGCCGAGTGGTAAATAAAGCCCGACGGCAGAAAATAAGTCGTTACGGCGGCTGTACCGAAGCGAAGGTCGGGGTTATCCGAACGAACGCACGACGAACCGTGTTCAAGGAGATTATCCGCCATTTTTTCCGCTCTTACCGTGCTTCCGCAACAGATAATTACTTTATAACCCGAAAATTTCCAGTTGGAAACGTCGCGGAAAAGGTCGTCGGGCTTGGCGGAATATCTCGCGAGGGGCGAACATTTTACGTTGAACGTCTTTAAAGGATTGAAGAAATTAACCGCCGTCGTGATATTCTGCACGGCAACGCGACGGAATTTATTAAGCCTTTCGATAAGCTTGTTGCTGTCGGAAAGCTGTAAAATGGTAAAATCCATCGCCCTACCCGCTCTCGAAAGGGTTAAAACTCTCTCCGTATGCTCTTTTATTATCGCGGACAGACTGTCGGAAAGCATTTTACACTCGTCGTAAACCACGACGGTATCTTTCGGCATAAACGACGTGATATCGTCCGTGACCGAGGGAAGAATGGGTAAAATAAACTGAAATGCATCCGACGTGCCGCCGTCGTCGATTTTTTCGGATATTTCGGCGGCGATACAGCGCGCGTCGTCCTTAACGACAAGCGTTTTGAATTTCAAAACGGAAGCGCGAAGCCTTTCCTTAATTTCCTCTCTGTCTTTCTCATCGATAATCGCGTCGGTTGCGGCGATAGCGGTAAATCCGCCGATTATCGTTTTTTCTTCTTTGTTGCCGCCGTCGTATCTCGTTATGGTTTCTATTTCGTCGCCGAAAAAATCCACGCGATAGATATCGGTGCCGTTTACGGGATATATCTCGAAGATATCGCCGCGGAGGGCGAACGAAGCGCGCTCCTCGGCAAATTCCTCTCTTTTATAGCCGAATTTCGTAAGCACCGAAGCGAGTTTATAAGGATCGAGAGTCTGCCCGCGCTTTATTTCGACGGACGGAAGATTTTTTGGGAAAAGCTGCAACAAGCTTTCAAACGTCGCGACGACGTATTTCGCGCCGTGCTGGATTTTATAAACGGCGGAAAGCCGCTCGTAAAACCGGGACTTGTCGAAAGCCGTTTTATACAACAACACGTCGTCCTTGGCGGGGAGAAAAACCACGTCCTCACCCGTTAAACCCTTCAGCTCTTCAACGACTTTTGCCGCATACAAACTGTCTTTCGCGACGTACAAAAGAGGCAGATCGAAAGCGGAAGAGACGTGACATTTTTCCGCAAACGACACGCCGAAAACCGCGGAGGGAATCCCTCCGCGGACCGCGTTCACGACCGAGGAGACTTCCTCGCCCGATTGTTCTGCCGTTAAATAATCTTTCAGCATAATATACCGTTTAAACGTCCGCCGTATATTTTTTACCGTTGTGGGCGCACATTATATCGTCGAATTTTTTGCCGTGAATAAACTCGTTTGCAGCCTGAACGGCTTCGTTTATCGAAAAACGGAATTTCGGCTCGTCCTCGCGTTTTATATCCGACAAAACATAAGACAAAATATCGTATTCGCCCTGCGGTTTTGTTCCGATCCTTATCCTCGGGAAGTTTTCCGTGCCAAGCTCTCCGACGATGTTTCTCATGCCGTTATGCGTCCCCGCGGCGCCGCTTTTTCTTATCCTTAAAGCGCCGATATCGATATCTATATCGTCGTATATAACAAGAATGTTTTCGCTCGGTATCTTAAAATAAGCGGCAATTTCTCTTATGCTCTCCCCGCTTAAATTCATGAACGTCTGCGGCTTTAAAAACACGACTTTTTCGCCGCCGATCGTCTTTGTGCCGAAAAGACCTTTGAAGCCTTTTTTATCGAACTCCGCGCCGTTTTTTTCGGCAAGAAGTTCCACGGCCATAAAGCCGACGTTGTGCAAAGTTTTTAAATATTTCGTCCCGGGGTTGCCGAGACCTGCAATCAGAATCATAGTTTTTATCCCGGTTACCCGATGAGGTAACCCCTTACCCTAAAAGGGTTGCCTCGATATATCGGCAACCCTTCGGCTTATGTTAACGTTAATTTAAATTTCAGTTTTCGTAAATATCGGACATCTTTGCGTCTTTATAAACGATGTTGATTGCCTGCGCGAATATCTTCGCAACCGAAAGAACTTCGATTTTGTCGATTTTCTTTTCGTCGGGAAGCGGAATGGTATCGAGAACGACGAGTTTGTCGATATGCGAATCCTGAATTCTCGAAATAGCGGGTCCGCTTAAAACCGCGTGCGTGCAGCAAGCGTAAATTTCTTTCGCTCCGTTTTTGTAAAGTGCTTCCGCGCCCTGACAAATGGTGCCTGCGGTGTCTATCATATCGTCAACCATAAGGCATCTCTTGCCCTTAACGTCGCCGATTATGTTCATAACTTCAACCTGATTTGCCTTCGGGCGGCGTTTATCTACGATAGCCATCGGGCAATTGAGTTTAGCCGCAACGTTTCTCGCTCTCGAAACCGAACCTACGTCGGGAGATACGACCACGAAATCGTCGTCGACGTATTTCTGGAAGTATTTATAAAGGATAGGTCCGCCGACAAGGTGATCGACGGGAATATCGAAGAAGCCCTGAATCTGATTTGCATGGAGATCCATGGTAAGAACTCTGTCCGCACCCGCGGAAGTTATAATGTCCGCAACGAGTTTTGCGGTGATCGGATCTCTCGCCTTTGCTTTTCTGTCCTGACGAGCATAACCAAAATAAGGCATAACCGCCGTTATTCTTCCCGCCGACGCTCTTCTCGCCGCGTCGATCATGATGAGAAGTTCCATGAGGTTATCGTTAACGGGCGTTGAGGTGGACTGAATTATGAAAACGTCTCTTCCTCTTACCGACTCGCCGAGGTGAACGCTTATCTCTCCGTCCGAAAAACGACCGACTTCAACGTCGCTTAAAGGAATTTTGAGTTCTTTTGCGATTGCCTCTGCAAGTTTTCTGTTGGAATTGCCTGCAAAAAGTTTAATCTCCGTGCTGTGTGTTATCATTGCTTCCTCCGAAAATATGGCGCGGTTTGCCGCGCGTTTTTTGCCGCAAAGAAATTTTAAAAATCTCTGCGTTAATTGCCTTTATCCTGAAAATCCTCGGCGCGCTTGCTTCGGATCAAAGCGGCAGACGCCGCAAACTTCCCCTTTCCTTATACTATTATAT
>JAJWOJ010000178.1 GCA_021635425.1 Clostridiales bacterium
TGCTCCTTACGGCGCAAATCACCGATTATTCCGTCTCTCGAGCATTTTCTCTTAAATCTTCTGAGAGCGTTATCGAGCGACTCGTTTTCACCGACTCTTATAGTGGACATTTCCTCAACCCTCCTTTGCCATAAGGCTGTTAGTCAAAAGCGTACAAATTATAACAAACAGAATAAAATAAGTCAAGCGTTTAGAGCATACTTTTTAAAAACAAATATCATTCGACGATTTATCCCGTTTTTCGGCATTTTTTTGTTGCGGCTCCGACGAAATCGGGTAAAATTAAGCGGGTTGCCAGCCCATTTTCTGCCCCGAAAGAATGTGAATGTGCAGGTGCGGAACGGTTTGCCCCGCGTCGTCGCCCTGATTGATTATGAGACGGTAGCCGTTTTTAAGCTCGAGAAGGTCTTCGAGAGCGGGGATGGTTTTAAGAATTCTTCCGACAAGCTCGCTGTCCTCTTCCGTCATTTCGGCAAGGTATTTGAAGTGCTTTTTGGGGATAGCGAGAAAATGATTTTTAGCCTGAGGATTGATATCCCTTATTATGACGAAATCTTCGTTTTCAAACACTTTGTTTACGGGTATTTCCCCGTTTGCGAATTTGCAGAACAAACAGTCTTCCATGTTAAATCTCCTTTTTTCGTTTAATTTTCAGGCGAATGCCCGATTTTTTATCGCTCGATTTTTTGTTTTATTCCGCAAGTTCGGCAAGCGCGCCGTCGCGGAAAGGTTTTGTTAAGCGGATTTTGATTTTTTTATTTATAAAATCGCTTTTAACATAACATCTTATATAATTTTCGGTGTAACCGACGAGATATCCGTCCGTCGTTTCTTCGGGGATAAGCTCGTGAATTTCGCCGAGGTTTTTCTTTATAAAAGCTTCTTTGAGTTCGGCTTTGAGTTTTAAAAGCCTGTCCGTTCTTTCGGCTTTGACGGCGTAAGGTATTTCTTTGAGTTTGGCTCCCGCCGTTCCTTCGCGCTTGGAGTACGGGAAGCAGTGAATATCCGCAAAAGCGGCTTTACGCGCCGTATCGAGCGTTTCTTCGAAGTTTTCTTCCGTCTCGGTGGAATAGCCCACTATGATATCGGTGGTTAAGGCGGCGGACGGGAAGAACTTTCGGATAAGTTCGCATTTATTCAGGAACTCTTCGGCGGTGTAACGGCGGTTCATCGTTTTTAAAACAGCCGTCGAACCGGACTGAAGAGAAAGGTGAAAGTGCGGGGCGAAATCCTTCAGTTTTTTGAGCGACGAAAGGAACTCTTCCGTAATGACGTTCACTTCGAGCGAGCCGAGCCTTATTCGGCAATCAACGTCGATAAGTGCGTCTATAAGCTCTTTAAACCCCATATTGTTGTAGTTGTAAGATGAGAGATTTATGCCCGTTATCACTGCCTCGAGGGGCTTTAAATGTTCGATTTCCGCCACGACGTTTTCGGGGTTTCTCGAGCGGACGCGTCCTCTTAAATAGGGGATGATGCAATAACTGCAAAAGTTGTTGCACCCGTCTTCGACCTTTATAAAAGCGCGCGTTCTGTCCGATTTTTCGGGGAGAAATTCCTCGTAATATTCGTCTTTCTGTTCTATCTCCACGCCCTCTTTATCGAGAAGCGAAAGTATTTTGTCTTTTGATTTCGCGCCCGTAACGAGCGTTACGCCTTTTTTCTTCAAAAAATCTTCGGGAACTTTCTGCGAAGCGCAGCCCGTGACGATTATTTTCGCGTTCTCGTTGAATTTTCTTGCTCTCGCGATTGTCTGGCGCGATTTCTTTTCGGCTTCGGCGGTTACGGCGCAGGTGTTTATAATATAAATGTCGGCATAGGAGAGTTCCTCGCTTGTCTCGTAGCCCATAGCTTTAAGCCCCGCGACGAGCGATTCGCTTTCGCAGCTGTTCACCTTGCAGCCGAGCGTGAATACTACGGCTTTCATTGCTTGTCGTTACCGCCTTTTTTTCTCATTACAAGGGCTATCCATTCGCCTTCGTCCCTGCGCTCTAAAAGTTCGAAATCGATCGACGAATATCTGTCTATAACTTCGTTAACGCGGCTTTTTATGATTCCGCTCATCACCATTACGCCGCCTTTTGCAACGTGTTTCGGAATGCTTTCGGATAATATGAGAAGAACGTCCGCGGTGATGTTTGCAAGCACAAGTTCGCCCGTGATATTCTTGTCGTCCAAAAGATTGTTGAGGTCAACTTCGCATTTATCCGCAACGCCGTTTATCTCGCAGTTGTGTTTGGCCGATTTCACGGCGACGTAATCGATATCCGTCATGACGACCTTTTTCGCGCCGAGTTTAGCCGCGGCGATACCTAAAATTCCGCTGCCAGTTCCCACGTCTATAACGGTGTTCGCGCTTGCGATGTATTTCTGCATGAGCGAAATCACCATGGACGTCGTTTCATGTTCGCCGGTGCCGAATGCCATATTGCTGTCGATGATAACTTCTATCTGACCTTCCTTAGGTTCGCGCTT
The DNA here is from genome assembly GCA_021635425.1 of Clostridiales bacterium. Lineage (GTDB taxonomy): Bacteria > Bacillota > Clostridia > Christensenellales > Borkfalkiaceae > UBA10281. Next base: position 2,476 of record JAJWOJ010000178.1, read on the forward strand.
TATCCAGGCGGGGCAGATGAGAACGTTGCCGAGTTCGATGGGGCGGTAATGCTTGCGCCATATTTCGATCCAGTCGTCCCCGTCGACGATTCTTTTAACCGTCTCCAAGCTTCCCGTTTCGATATTGCCTTTGCAGTTTTCCTTTAACGTTTCGAGGTCTTTTTCGATTTTTTTAACCGTTTCGTCGGTGATATCGAGCGGAATATAGGCTTTTACGAGGGTTACGCCCCGATTAAGCTCCTTTAAAACCTCGTCGTCAACGTAATCCCACGTCGATTTTCTGTCGTTTAAAAGCTCCACGACGTCTTTAACGTCGGAAATCGCCACGCCGTAATTTGTGTAATTCCACATTATGTCGGCAACGAGTTCCTGAGCTTCGGTCGTCGTCGATGTCGTAAGTTCGGTAAATTTCATGTTTTCTCCGTTTTTCCGGTGTAAAATTATTCATATCAATGATAATACCGATTGTCAAAAATGTCAAGCGGATAGCCGATAAAAACCCCAACCGAACCCGATTTTCAGGCGTATCTCACGCTTAATTCATTGTCCTTTCCGCGGCTTGTATTTGTATACTAACCCGCGGAAACGCCGCGACTTAAACGTAATTTACGCCTGAAAATTTGCGGAAACATTGATAGTTTATAATATAGGGCAACCTCTAAGCCGCCTTTTTAAATGACTTGTGGTGAAGACGAACGCAGATATACTCGAGAGTGCATCAAGCGAGAATTTGCCGCAAAGCGTTAAAAAGACGGCTTAGAGGCGAGTTCGTTTGGGGTTTTTATCGGCTAGGGCAAATCGCAAATTTCATCGAAAAAAATTTTATCTTAATCGCTTTTCCGCGTTTGACAAAATCAAAAATTTAAGGTAAAATATCTTCAAAAATCGTGTAGTTGAAGTTTTAACGGCGATTATTTCCGCCTTTTTATTGAAGGATTCCTCAAAAAAAGCGTTTGCTTCGCTGAATGAGGGCGTGAAGCTTGTTGATTCCGTATGCGATGAATAACCGTAAATTTAAAGCCGCGGCGTTCGGAAATTTCCGGATGCCGCGGCTTTGTGTGTGTTAAATTTTCAGATTTCTTAGTCTCCGAGAATAAGATGTCCCGTAAGAACCATGTAGATAAGGTCGATAACGTTAAGAACCCAGCCCCAGCCTACGAAAAGGAACACAAAGAATACTACGATGTGAAGTACGCTCTTCGTTCTGAGCATAACCGAAAGCCTTACAAGACATTCTACAACCCAACCGACAACGGGTATCAATAAAAGAATTACTTTTAAAAGTACCGATTGTTTGTTAAACCATTTATCAAACTGCATTTTCTCTCTCCTTTCTCCGACAGGGTTAGCCGTCGGATAACTTAATATAGTATATTTTAATCTTAATAGAAAAATTCGTCAACGATTTTTGAAGTGATTTTCTATAATTTCATGAAGCTCACTTGCATTTTCGGCAAAATTCACCGCGCCTGTTTCGATAAGCAACGATTTTTCCCTGAATCCCCATAAAACGCTTATTCCGTAGAGATCTGCGTTTATTGCCGTTAAGGCGTCAACCTCGCTGTCGCCCACATAAACGGCGTCTTTTTTCAAAACGTTCAAAGCTTTTAAAACAATTTCGACGGGTTCTTTGTCGGGCTTGGTCTTTACGCCCTCTCTTTGCCCGTAAACGTAATCGAAAAGCCCGTCGCCGAAAAATTTGCGGATAACTTCCGTCGTTCCGTCCTGAGGTTTGTTGGATACGACGGCGAGAAGATATCCTTCTTTTTTAAGTTCCTTAAGTAGCTCCGTCATTCCGTCGTACACGCAGGTTTTCGGGCTTCCGCAGAAATTGTACGATTCGTTATAAAAATCGACAATTTCGTTGAAGTTTTCGGGCATAACGCCTTTAAGCGAACGCTCGATGAGAACTTTCGCGCCGTTACCCACAAACCTCCTCGCTTCGTCCCGCGTGATTTCGGGGAAACCGAATTTGCGCATGGTTTTGTTTACGTTGTCTTCTATGTCGGGAATGGTGTTCGTAAGCGTTCCGTCAAGATCGAAAATTACAAGTCTTTTCATAATAAATTAGTCTATAAGTCGATTATTTAATATTTTTTTATGCAATCAAATTACATTCTTTCGGGAACTTTGATTCCTAAAAGAGTGAGAGCGGAGGTTATTACCGTGAGCGTTACGGAGCAGATTGCAAGGCGCATGTTTGTCGTGTTCTCGTCCTCGCCGATGATTTTGTGGTCGAAATAGAATTTGTTGAACGCCGAAGCGACGTCTATCGCGTAACGGGTTATAAAGAACGGTTCGAGTTTGTCCGCCGCGGCTTTTACAACGTCGGGGAAGGTGGAAAGAAGTGAGACGAGACTGTATTCGTCATCGTTGATGTCCTTTATCTCGTATGCGCCGATTTTATCGCCCGCTTTTCTCAGAACGCTTTTTATTCTCGCCGCGGTGTACTGAACGTAAGGACCCGTTTCGCCGTCGAAGTTAAGAATTTTGGAATAGCTGAAAGCGATATCCTTGAT
>JAJWOJ010000179.1 GCA_021635425.1 Clostridiales bacterium
TCTTGGCGGAGCGGCGTTGTTTTTTTACGGTTTAAAAATTATAAGCGAGGCTGCGGAACTCTTTTCGAAAACCGATTTTTCCGGGATTATAGAGAAAAGAATGAAAACTCCGCTCGGGGCTTTCGGATCGGGAATAATCGTGTCGGCATGCCTTCAGTCGAGCGTTGCGACGAACATGCTCGCGGTGGGGCTTGTCCAGTCGGGTTCGGCAAGTTTTTTATGCGCGGCGTATGCGGTTATGGGTGCGAATATAGGCACGACGATAACGACGCAGCTCATTTCGTTTTCGGTTTTTTTTACCTTGTTTTTAAGCGTGTCTATGCTGATAATCGGCTTATTGACCGACTTTTGCAAGTCGATTGAAGTTAAAACGTTCGGTAAAATTCTTATCGGAACGGGAATAATCCTGACAGCTGTCGGGATAATTTCCCGCGAAGCGGAGAAGCTTACCTCCGTTCCGTTTATAAGGTCATTGTTCACGTCGGACAAAGAGTGGTTGCTCGCTCTGAACGGATTTTTCCTCACCTCGCTTGCGCAGAGTTCTTCGCCCGTTACGGGAACGCTTATCGCCTTTTCAAAAAGCGGCGCGGTTTCTTTCCGCTCGTCGGCGTTTATGATTCTCGGCGCGAACATAGGTAGTTCCGTCCCGGTTGCGATAATGTCTCTTAAAAAGGACGACGAGGCGAGAAGAACGGCTTTTTTCAATTTATGGTTCAACGTCTTCGCCCTTTTGTTGTTTTATCCCGTACTTATTTTCTTCGGGAACGAAATAGAGCGATTTTTTATCGCTCGGGGAACGGCGCGCGCCATCGCCGATTTCAACACGGCGGCGAATCTTATTCCCGCGGTCGTAGCTTTGCCTTTATACCCGCTTATATATAAATTGAATAACGGCGTGCGTAAAAATAATAACCGTGAAAAAAGTTTTAACGTTAAATCACGGTCTAATATTTGACATTTCGGTAATTTAAGTATATTATATATATGAAAAATAAATCTCAATGTAAAGGAGTTTTAATCTTATGAACAAGAAGTCTATCAGAGACGTTGACGTTAAAGGCAAAAGATGCCTTGTAAGATGCGATTTCAACGTGCCGATGAAAGACGGCGTTATAACCGACGAAAACCGTATTATGGGCGCGCTTCCCACCATCAAATATCTTATGGAACACGGCGCAAAGGTTATTCTTTGCTCGCATATGGGAAAGCCTCATAACATTTTCACCGAAGGATTCGGTCTTAACAAGAAGGAAAAGAAAGCGGTCGAGGCTCTTCCCGAAAACGAGAGAGCGGCGGCTAAAGAGGAATATATAGCTAAGGCTCTTAAGGGCGACCTTAAAAAATTCACGCTTGCCCCCGTCGCTAAGAGGCTCAACGAGCTTTTGGACGGAAAAGTTGCGTTTGCGAAGGATATCGTAGGCGACGACGCGAAAGCTAAAGTAGCGGCTTTGAAAGAGGGCGAATGCGTTCTCCTCGAAAACCTTCGTTTCGACGCGGGCGAAGAGGGCAGAGACGAGGAATTCTGCAAAAAGCTTGCGTCTTTCTGCGATATTTACGTAAACGACGCATTCGGAACGGCTCACCGTTCGCACGCTTCCACCGCGGCTATCGTAGAATACGGATTCGTTAAAACGGCAGTTTGCGGCTTCCTTATCGAAAAAGAACTTTCCGTTATGGCAGACGCTTTGGAGCATCCCGTTCGTCCGTTCGTGGCTATCCTCGGCGGAGCAAAGGTTGCGGACAAGCTTAACGTTATTTCAAACCTCCTCGAAAAATGCGACACTCTCATCATCGGCGGCGGAATGGCTTACACCTTCCTCAAGGCTCAGGGCTACGAAGTGGGAACTTCGCTTGTAGACGACACCAAGATCGATTACTGCAAGGAAATGATGGCAAAGGCAAAAGCGGAAGGCAAGAAGCTTCTTCTTCCCGTTGACGGAGTTCAGGTAAAGAGCTTCCCCGATCCTATCGACGCACCCGTTGAAACTTATGTAAGAAAGGTCGGAGAATTCTATCCCGATATGGAATCGTGCGATATAGGACCCGCAACCGCTAAGCTTTATGCGGACGCTCTGGTCGGCGCAAAGACTATTATCTGGAACGGACCTATGGGCGTGTTCGAAAACCCGACGCTTGCGGCAGGCACAAACGCAATCGCAAAGGCTATGGCTTCCTGCGAAGGCGCAACGACCATTATCGGCGGCGGCGACAGCGCGGCGGCGGTTGCACAGCTCGGTTATGCAGACAAGATGACTCACATTTCTACGGGCGGCGGAGCTTCGCTCGAACTTTTCGAGGGCAAGAAGCTTCCCGGTATCGAATGCCTTAACGATAAAGACTGATTATTTACGGAGATACTATCATGAGAAAACCGATTATTGCAGGAAACTGGAAAATGAATAAAACCATGGCGGAGACCAAGGAAATGATCACCGCTTTGAAGCCGTTGGTTGAAAATGCCGATTGCGACGTCGTTCTTTGCGTTCCGTTCACGGATATTCAGACGGCGAAGAAAGCTGCGAAAGGCTCCAACATCAAAATAGGCGCGGAGAACGTTCACTGGGCAGAGAAAGGCGCGTTCACGGGAGAAATTTCCGCGGACATGCTCAAAGAGCTTAAAGTAGATTACGTTATCATCGGTCACAGCGAAAGAAGACAGTATTTCGGCGAAACCGACGAAACGGTAAACAAGAGAGTTCAGGCTGCTCTGAACGCTAAGCTTAAACCTATCGTCTGCGTAGGCGAAACCGAAGCGGAAAGAGAAGGCAGACTTACCGAGAAAGTTCTTGAAAGACAGATCGTAGAAGGTCTTAAGGGCTTCAAGTCTAAGGACTTCGATAAAATCGTCATCGCTTACGAACCCGTATGGGCTATCGGAACGGGCAAAACGGCAACCGCAACCGACGCGAACAACACGATCGGTTACATCCGTCATATTCTCGCAAAGAAATTCCACAGATCGATTGCGGAAAAAACGAGAATTCAATACGGCGGCTCGATGAACGTTAAAAACTGCAAAGAGCTTATGGCTGAAGAGGAAATCGACGGCGGTCTTATCGGCGGCGCGTCTTTGAAAGCGGAAGACTTTGCTTATATCGTCAATTACAATAAATAATTCAAGGCGGGCGGTAATCTTCCCGCCCGTTTTTTTAAAAATCGCGTAATGCGGATTTATGTAAAAATCCGCCGCAAAAGGAGTTAATATGGTTAAAATGAAAACGAGACCCGTTTGTCTTTTCATTATGGACGGCTACGGGCTTAATCCCGATAAAAAGGGCAACGCGATCGAAATCGCAAACGAAGGCGTTGTTAAAAATCTTATGGCGAAATATCCTTCGGCAACCCTCGGCGCGAGCGGGCTTTGCGTAGGTCTTCCCGACGGGCAGATGGGTAACAGCGAAGTCGGTCACCTCAATATGGGCGCGGGCAGAATAGTTTATCAGGATCTTACGAGAATAACGAAAGATATCGAAGACGGGGACTTTTTTGAGAACGAAGAACTTATAAAAGCTATGGACGCGGCGAAGAACAACGGCAAAAAGCTTCATCTTTTCGGGCTTTTGTCTTCGGGCGGCGTACACAGCCACATAACCCACCTTTTCGCGCTTCTGGAAATGGCGAAGAGAAGAGGACTTAAAGAAGTTTACGTTCACGCGTTTATGGACGGAAGAGACGTTCCGCCGACGAGCGGAATAGATTTCGTAAAAGAACTCGACGACGAAATCAAGAAAATCGGCGTAGGCAAAATCGCTACCGTAAGCGGAAGATATTACGCTATGGACAGAGATAACCGCTGGGAAAGAGTGGTTAAGGCATACGAAGCCCTCACTCTCGGTAACGGAGTTATGGCAAACAGCGCCGAAGAAGCCGTTGAAAACAGCTATAAAAACGAAGTTACGGACGAGTTTATCGTCCCCGCGAATATTTACGAAAACGGTAAACCCGTAGGGCTTGTCGAAAAAGGCGATTCGGTTATTTTCTTCAATTTCCGCCCCGACAGAGCGAGAGAAATCACGAGAGCGTTTACCGAAGAGGAATTTAACGGCTTTGAAAGAAAGACGGGCTATCTCGGGCTTACTTACGTCGGATTCACCAAGTACGACGTAACTTTCCATCACGTTTCGATAGCTTTCAAAAAGCAGGAACTTCACAACACTTTGGGGAAATATCTTTCGGATAAAGGTTACACTCAGCTTCGTATCGCCGAAACGGAGAAATACGCGCACGTAACCTTCTTCTTCAACGGCGGCGTGGAAGCTCCCGAGAAAAACGAGTTCAGAGATCTTATCCCTTCGCCGAAGGTTGCTACATACGACCTTCAGCCCGAGATGAGCGCATACATTGTAACGGATAAAGTTCTCGAAGAAATCGCTTCCGATAAGTTCGACGTGATAATTTTAAACTATGCGAACTGCGACATGGTAGGTCACACGGGCGTACTCGACGCGGCTGTCAAAGCCGTAAAGACGGTTGAAGATTGCATTGCGAAAATTACCGACGCCGTTCTGAAAAAGGGCGGAAGCTGCATAGTAACGGCAGACCACGGTAATGCGGACAAGATGATCGACGCGGACGGCGAACCTTTCACCGCTCACACGACGAATCGCGTTCCCGTTATCCTCGTGAGCGAGCTTTATAAAAACGTAAAACTCAGAGAAGACGGCGTACTTGCCGACCTCGCGCCCACGCTTTTAGAGATGATGGGCGAAACCGTACCGAAGGAAATGACGGGTAAGTCGCTTATCGTTAAATAATAAAACAGCCTGATAATCGGCTTATAGGCTTATATTTGTGCGGCGATGCGAAATTTTGATTTTGCATCGCCGCAATTTTTATGCAAAAATTTTCCGTTTGCTATTGACACGAGAGGTATAATAAAATATAATAGCGGCATAAAAGGAGGATATTTCAGTTATGAAAAAAATAATTTCCG